>CAZAMT010000087.1:0-13904 GCA_964486145.1 uncultured Bacteroidales bacterium | reverse complement strand
CAAAAACAGTAAACGGACCATCACCGGATAAGTCGTCGGCCAGTTCGGCTGCAATTACTGCTGTTTCGAGTGTTTCGTGTACATCACTGTTCACAACAATGTCAACCACGGTTTCTGGTACCGGAGGCAGCAATACAGCGTCAATGACATGAACTACTCCGTTACCTGCTTCGAGGTCAGGAATGATCACCTGGGCACCGTTGACAAACACATCACCATCGGAAATTTCAATCATAATGCTGTCGCCGAGCAGTGTTTCCACTTTCATACCATCCTCCAGGTCGCCAGACATTACCTTACCTGACACAACATGGTATTGCAGAATTTCAGCCAGGTCACCTGTTGGATCAGCCAGTAAATCATCCAGTGTACCAGCAGGAAGCGCACCGAAAGCATCGTCGGTTGGAGCAAAAACAGTAAACGGACCATCACCGGATAAGTCGTCGGCCAGTTCGGCTGCAATCACTGCAGATTCAAGGGTGTCATGGGCTTCGCTTGCTACTACAATATCTACAACTGTTGCAGGTATCGGATCTCCAATGTCTTCGACAGCAACGGGCCATACGCCTGGTACAGGTACACTCACACCTTTCGTGCTACCACGCATCATATCGTCCGTGCCAAAGTAATAAAGCGGCCATCCGTTGTAAGTCATCTGATTACGGCCATACACATCAATCACTCCAAACATGTCAGAATCCAGTGTTGAAGGAACGATAACTTCGGATTCTTCATAAATGGGCCAGATGTTATTATTGGAGAAATCTTCATTTGTAAATTTATTCGTGTTATTGGCGTCATTTATCCAGGTGTACAGAGTGTAGCCTTTATCATCAGTGAAATACTGAACGATTTCTTCACCTTCTGTATAATCACCTGTGTAGTTTTTACCATCGTTACCTACGAGTTGGTTATCCATCAGCATAATGGTATAATCGGGTTTGGCAACAAACCAAACATCATTTACACCTTCGCCAGTAACATCACCCGGTTGAGCATCGTTGGCAAAATAGTACAGAGGCCATCCTTTGTATGTTGATTGCATTGATCCGTCCGGTCGTTTGAAAGAACCGAAATCGTCATGATCCAACCCTTCCGGAAGGAACAGCCCGCTGGTATAAAATGCCGGCCAGTTTGCAATACATCCATCAACACAAACCGAAGTATCATTGACATCTTTAGTGAAAAAATAGAGCGTCATACTATCATTACTTGCGACTATGGTTCCCAGACTGTTGGCGTCAACAAGTTTCACATCATATTCCGGTACAAGTACGGCATCAATAACATGAACAATTCCATTATCCGCTTTTATATCAGCTACGGTAACTTCTGCTCCGTTGATGAATACCCCTCCGTCAAGGTCGACGGTAACATCCTGCCCCTGCAACGTGGTAATCATCATTTCATCGGTCAAACCGGTTGAACGCACGCTGTCTCCGGCAACATGATATAGAAGTATCTGCGCGAGGTTACCGGTAGGATCGGCAAGCAATTCATCCAGCAAACCTGCCGGAAGCGCACTGAAAGCATCATCGGTTGGGGCGAAAACAGTAAATTTGCCGGGAGAT
Source organism: uncultured Bacteroidales bacterium (assembly GCA_964486145.1). Taxonomy (GTDB): domain Bacteria; phylum Bacteroidota; class Bacteroidia; order Bacteroidales; family JAAAOM01; genus CAZAMT01. Next base: position 12,333 of record CAZAMT010000087.1, on the reverse strand, counting down.
GACAAATCATCATCCAGTTCTGCTTCAATAACGGCTGTCTCCAGTGTTGTATGGACATCGCTGTTAACAATCACATCTTTAACGGTATATGGAGGTAATTCTACCAGGCTACCGCCGGATGCAAGACTGGCATACAAGCCAAATGCAGGACCGTCGCTGTTCACTGTTGGGTCAAAAAAGCCTGAAGCGATAACGGTTGTAGCTGAGTCTTCCAAACCTAATGTTGCCAAAGGGGCCGAGTATTTGCGAACGATGTTCGATCCGCTTTCGTCTCTTACTTCAAGCAAGTAATCAGCAGTGGGAAGGTTCAGGTAACCGGCAAAATCGCCAAATGACGCATTGTCGACAAGCTCTCCGGCAGTCGACTCATAAATATCCACTGTAGGAGCATCTGTTGAACCGTGGTAAACAAGTACATCGGTATTTCCTGAGGAGGAAGCAGCTTCCTGTCCCATATCAAAGAAATCAATATCAAAACTTTCAGCAGGTGAATAACCGGAACCGCTTACGATACCACTGGCAATACCAATATAGGTTTTGTCTTTTTCAAGGGTTGAACCGAGTGTGTAGATGGCATCCAGTGATGAAACACTGTTTGAAGGTGCAACATTGATTTTAACCGGGGCACCGGCGGGAGCATCAATGAATGCAGATGCCGTGCGGAATTCAAAATCGTCAATTAACAGTCCGTCATTCAAATAAACGTCAACCATTTCAGCGGCTGCATCTGCTGAATTGTGGACTACCTGTAATCTTGAACTGTAAGCATATGGCAGTTGCACCAATTCGCCGCCGGATGGCAGGGCTACATATAATCCAAATACCGATCCGTTACTGTTGTCAGCAGGAGTAAGGAATCCTGAAGCAACAACAACGATTGGAGTTTCCTGTAATGCCAGTGTGTTTAAGGGGGCTGCATAGGAAGCAACAGTGGTTGCACCGGTTTCATCCCTGACTTCAAGGGTATAGTCATCGGTGTCCAGGTCGAGATATCCGGCAAAATCGCCAAAGGATGCATTGTCGACAAGCTCTCCGGCGGTTGATTCATAAATATCTACTGTTGGGGCATCCGTTGAACCGTGGTAAACTAATACATCGGTTTTGGCTGGATCTGAACCTGTTTCCATACCCATGTTGAAAACGGATATTTCAAAAGGTGTAGCAGGTGCGTAGCCTTCAGCGCTTACGATACCACTAGCTACAAGAATATATTTTTCATCTGCTTCAAGCGTAGTTGGGAGATTGTAAATTGATTCACTTGCATCTGCACTGTTTTTGGGAGCAATATCTATTTCAATCTGCACATTTGCAGGTGCGTCAATAAATGAGGATGCTGTACGAAAAGCAAAATTGTCAATCAACAGTTCGTCATTCAGGTAAACATCTACCGAATCAGCAGCTAAGTCTGCCGAGTTATGGATAACCTGCACACGAGCTGTTGAACTCGGTAATTCTACAAGATCACCACCTTCCGGCAACGCAACGTAGAGCCCAAATGCTGGCCCATCACTATTGGCCGAAGGATCAACAAAACCAGAAGCAACAGCAACAATTGCTGAGTCCTGCAGGTTTAAGGCAGATAGAGGTGCATCATAGGCAAACAAAGGCGTAGTTCCATCATCGGTTCGAACCTGCAAAAAGTAATCTGCATTGGTAAGTTCGAGGTAATTGCTGCTGTAATCACCAAACATTATGTTGTCCACAAGGTTTGCGGGTCCGGTGGCTTCAAAAATATCTACGGTGGGGGCATCTGTGGAACCATGGTAAACGAGCAAATCAGTATTTCCTGAAGTGGACGCTTCTTCCCGGCCCATATCAAAAAAGTCAATTCCAAACGGAGAAGCGGGTGTATAACCTGTTTCACTTACAATGCCGCTGGCAATGCCAACATAAGTTTCATCTTTTTCGAGTGTTGCATCCAGGGTATAAATGGCATCCAGGGAAGAACTACTGTTTGAAGGTGCAACATTGATTTTAACCGGGGCACCGGCGGGAGCATCAATGAATGCAGATGCCGTGCGGAATTCAAAATCGTCAATTAACAGTCCGTCATTCAAATAAACGTCAACCATTTCAGCGGCTGCATCTGCTGAATTGTGGACTACCTGTAATCTTGAACTGTAAGCATATGGCAGTTGCACGAGATCACCACCTGCAGGCAATGCCACATACAGACCAAATACTGGTCCGTTGCTGTTATCTGCTGGACTTAGAAATCCCGAAGCCACTACCACGATGGGCGTATTTTCAAGTTCCAACGTGGATAGCGGAGCTGAATACGAAGCAACGGTTGTTCCACCTGCTTCATCCCGCACCTCTAAAATGTAATCATCTGTTGTTTTGTCAAGGTAACCTTGCGCGGCAAATTCCCCAAATTCAAATGGACTTATCCAATGAGAGGATGGCGCAGCCCAAACTCCAACTTTTGGAGCATCGGTAACACCATGATAGACAAGGATGTCCGTTTTTGATGGATCAGAACCTGTTTCCATTCCCATATTGAATACCGAGATTTCAAACGGGGTAGCAGGACTATAACCATCATCGCTCACGATACCGCTCGCTACAAGAATGTATGTTTCTCCATCGCTAAGCGTGGTGTTTAAATTATAAATGGATTCGGTAGAAGAACTACTTGTACCGGGAGCAATGTCAATGTCTATAGGACTTCCGGCAGGAGCATCAATGAAAGCGGATGCTGTACGGAATTCAAAATCATCAATAATTCTTGTCCCGTCTAAATAGACATCCACAGTTTGTGCAGCCAAATCGGCTGAATTGTGAATCACCTGCACGCGTGCAGTTTGGCTGAATGCTGCAAATGGCAATAGAAGCAACATTAGCATTAGGAAAGTAAACTTGTTTGTTTTCATAATATTATTTTTTAGTGATTAAAATGAAAATTACAGAGATGAAACAAAAGATAATTTATAAAGTTTAAAAAATAAAGAAATAAACTAAACAAAAAAATTTGTGCATTATAATATATACCATAACCAATATTTACATTTAATGTTTAATTAAAATAAAAATATGTTAATCAAAAATATTATATAATTAATATTAATTTAGACTAAATATACATACGTAAAAATGGGGTGAACCGGATTTCAATTTTTTGCTTTTTTTTTAATAAACAGGTTTTTATTGAAGAAATAACAGGGTTATTTAGCAGGAAATAAGGAGCTTAAATATTTTTTGATGTTTTCAAAAAAAATATTTTTTCGCAAGATGTTAAAAACAATGAACCAGTGATTATGTAAATAAACGGCAATAAACCCAGGAGCAGCGCTTCCGCTGAGTAGCTTTAGCGCTCGCGGAAGTACTGGACTAATGCTTCTGCAGCCAGGATATGGGGAATCGGGTTTACAGCCTTCCCGATTATTTCGGGGAGTTTGGCGAAGTAAATTTAACCGTAATTCTCGTCTGCCAACCACGTGTCGCCTTAAGCTTCAACGGTGGCACAATTGGAAAGCGAAGGGGATTAAATCATCATCTATGTTAAATGATATTCACGGCAAAATGAATCCATGTGTTGGATAAAAGAAATTTTGCGTATTTCCAGGTTGAATTTATAAATTTTATTGAGAAAGTTCTGAAGATTTTGGAAAATGGGCTGTTCGGGATTAGAAAGTAATTTTTATACTTCACCCATAACATAAATATCTCCTTCAGCAACAGGAACTCCGCCTCTTTTTTCAAGTGTAACAACGAAAGCATCTGCCTGCTGAATATTTTTCATTTTTTGCAGGCCTGTGGTGTCTTCGCTAACGTCAAATACACCTGCATCAACGGCTTCACCGTCAACAATTGCCCAAAGTTGGTACTGTTTGTCCTGAGGAGGAACCGGGAGTTCATCCACACCAACATACACATCTTTGGTTGTGGTATCCCAAAATACCTGTGCACTGGTATTTGGGAATTTTTCAACACCTTGCATGGGAATGATTTTGTATGTTGGATCTGCCAGTACCTTTGCTTTAAAGGCCAGTTTATCTTTTTCTGCAACAGTTTCTTCATACGAATCCGATAATCTGGTGAATCTTGTTTCCAGGTCGTCAAGGCGAGCTTCGAGCCTGTCGTTTTTCCCGGAGAAGTGAAAATTAAAAGCAATACTAATTAGCAATGCAATGGATGCGGCCATAGAAAGCCACGGGTAAATGTTTTGATATTTTCGCTTGATTTGCTGCTGCTTTTCTGATTCTTGTATGTCAAATTTTGCACGGTTTTTACTGTTTTCGGACCGCACATTTTTTACAATTTTTTCCTTCAGGTTTTTAGGTGGTACGACTTCATAGGATGTTACATAATTCTCAAAGGCAAGTTGCAATGTCTGCAATTCTTCCTGGAGCTCAGGATAAATACTGGCAAGGCATTCCACCTCCTGCCTTTCCTTTTCAGGAAGGGAACCAAGAATGTAATCTTCCAGTCTACCCGATAATATGTATTCCTTTAAATCCAATTTATATAACTTTTTCCTTTAATTCTTTTAATGCCTGTCTGGCCCTTGTTTTTACTGTACCTAACGGAATTCCTAAATTTTCTGCCGCTTCCGTATGGGTGAATCCTTTAAAATAAACCAGGTCAATTATTTCCTGATATTTTGGTTCCAGTCGGAAAACCATGTCTTTAACACCAATCTTTTCGTCAAAACTGGTTTTTATTCCATTATCTCCTTCTGATACATTGGAATGTAGTTTTTGCTCATTTTTAAAATCAGCCGACCGCGTATAGTCAATGGCAGTATTTCGTGCGACATTTAAAATCCAGGTAAATAGCTTTCCTTTGGATTCGTTGTATTGGTGCCCGTTTTTCCAGATTTTCATGAAAACTTCCTGTAAAACATCTTCGGCAATGGTTTCGCGCTGCACAATTTTAAGAATTACTCCGTATAGAACACTACCGTACATGTTATATAATTCTTCAATGCAATGATCATTGCCATCCTGTAACTGTTGTACAAGTTTTTGTTCCGGGGTTGTATTTTTTCGCGATAGTTTCAATTGACTAAATTCTAATCAAATGTAGTTTATTTTCATAATATTCAACAATAAATAATCGTTCAGCCACGAAAATATTTACAAATTTATATTTAGTTTGAATAGAATTAAGAAGATTATTGTAGCCTAACCCACATTATTATGGTATTTTTGCCTCATGATGATTGAAATTGATGGGAGAGTTGTGAGCCTGGATTTATTAGAGAAGCATTTTATTTGCGATTTAGATAAATGCAAGGGAATGTGTTGTGTGCACGGGGATTCAGGTGCGCCATTGGAGCCGGAAGAAGCTGTGAAACTTGATAAATTATTTCCTGCAATAAAAAAATACTTGCGACCGGAGGGTATACAAGCGATTAAGAATCAAGGCAGGCATGTCATTGATAACGATGGAGATGTAGTTACGCCTTTGGTTGATGGAAAAGAATGTGCATACGTGATTTTTGAACAGGGAATTGCCAAATGCGGCATTGAAAAGGCTTTTGAGGATGGAGCCATTGATTATCAAAAACCTGTTTCCTGCCATCTTTATCCGGTTAGAACAAAGAGATACCAGGATTTTGAAGGTGTAAATTACGATCGATGGGAGATATGTAAACCTGCGACCTTACTTGGTCAAAAAGAGAACATTCCGGTATATAAATTTGTTAAAAAAGCGCTGATACGAAAGTATGGATCCGGGTTTTATAAAAAACTTGAAATAGCAGCAGATTCGCTGGTTACATCAAAAGAAAAAAAATGAAGTCAACAATATCAGATTACATTAAAAAGAACAATGACAGGTTTCTAAATGAGTTGTTCGAACTTATTCGAATACCTTCTGTAAGTTCGAAACCCGAGCATAGAAAAGACATGCGGAGGGCATCACAAAAAATCCGGGAACAGCTTCTGAGCTCCGGGGCTGATTCAGCCGAGGTTTATCCAACAGGAGGCCATCCGGTGGTATTTGGGCAACGAATCATTGATCCTGCATTGCCTGTGGTGCTTGTTTATGGCCATTACGATGTGCAACCGGCGGAACCTTTTGAATTGTGGGATTCAGAACCATTTGAACCCGTGGTAAGAGACGGTAAAATCTTTGCACGGGGTGCAGATGATGATAAGGGGCAACTGTTCATGCAACTGAAAGCTTTTGAAGTGTTGTCAAAAACCAATACTTTACCCTGCAATGTAAAATTCATCATTGAAGGAGAAGAGGAAATAGGTTCACCTAATCTAAAGCCTTTTTGTGAGAAGAATAAGGAAATGTTAAAAGCGGATGTCATTCTTGTTTCTGATACTACCATGCTCGGCCCCGATATCCCTTCCATTACGGTTGGATTAAGAGGAATAACATATTATGATATTGAAATAACCGGTCCAAACCGGGATCTTCACAGCGGTCTTTATGGAGGGGCAGTGGCGAATCCAATCAACATGCTTGCTAAAATGATTTCATCACTTACCAATGATAAGCATCAGATTATAATACCCGGTTTTTATGATGATATACTGCCTGTTTCTGATGAAGAACGAAAAGAACTGGCACGGGCACCATTCGATAAAAATTTTTACAAAAAAAGTATCGGTGTAAACGCGCTTGTGGGTGAACAGGGGTATTCAACCATCGAGCACACGGGTATTAGACCATCTCTTGATGTATGTGGTATTTGGGGTGGATTTACTGGAGAGGGTGCAAAAACCGTTATCCCTTCAAAAGCCTGGGCAAAGATTTCGATGAGGCTCGTACCTAATCAGGACTATCATAAAATTGACGATTTGTTTGTTGAATATTTTCGTTCCATTGCTCCACCAGGTGTAAATGTAAAAATAACTCCATTGCACGGTGGACGTGGATATGTGGCACCTATCTCATCCATTGAGTACATGGCTGCAAGCAAAGCACTCGAAAAAACATTTGGGAAGAAACCGGTACCCACAAGAAGTGGTGGAAGTATCCCCGTGATCGCCGATTTTGAGGAAATTCTTGGTGTAAAGTCTATTTTGATGGGCTTTGGCCTGGAGAGTGATGCGATTCATTCACCCAATGAGAATTTTCCGTTGGCAAATTTCTCAAAGGGCATTGAGACCATTCCCTTGTTTTATAAGTACTTTGCCGAGATGAAGAAATAAGAAACAGGCTTTGATTGGTATAAATATCTATTTGTAATTTGGAGCCTCCTGATGATACCATCCAATTTACAATTTTTCTTATCTTTACCGCCCAAAATATCAATTTATAATAAAATTAATTCTATTTCATGGCAAGTATAAGATTTAAAGCATTGGGGGATGTTATCGACAGACAACCTGTCACTGTTAGTGCACCAGGTAAACTCACATCCGATTATTATGGTATGAATGTTTTCGATAACAGAAAGATGGAAAAATATCTTTCCAAGGAAGCCTACAGCCACGTAATTGAAGCAATTGAGAAAGGGACTCAGATTGACAGGAAAATTGCCGATCAGGTTGCAACGGGTATGAAGGCATGGGCCATGGAAATGGGAGCCACGCATTACACACATTGGTTTCAACCATTGACAGAAGGTACGGCTGAAAAACATGATGCATTCATTGAAACCGGTGATTTTGGAATTGTCATCGAAAAATTTTCCGGAAAACTGCTTGCCCAGCAAGAACCGGATGCATCCAGTTTTCCAAGCGGGGGTATTCGAAATACCTTCGAAGCAAGGGGATATACAGCCTGGGATCCTTCATCCCCGGCATTTATTATTGGTAATACGTTAAGTATACCTACCATTTATATTTCTTACACCGGGGAAGCCCTTGACCATAAAACACCCCTTCTCAAAGCGCTGAATGCTATTGACAAAGCCGCGGTGGATGTATGCCAGTATTTTGATAAAAATGTAACCAAAGTTATTTCTACCCTCGGTTGGGAACAGGAATATTTTCTCGTTGATGAATCACTTTATCTCGCGCGACCTGATCTGGTGCTTTGCGACAGAACTCTCATGGGGCATGCCTCTGCAAAGGATCAACAACTGGATGACCATTATTTCAGTTCCATCCCTGAAAGGGTTACATCTTACATGAAGGAATTTGAAATCGAGTCATATAAGCTGGGTATACCTATTAAAACGCGTCATAACGAGGTAGCCCCAAACCAGTTTGAATGTGCTCCAATATTTGAAGAATGCAACCTGGCCGTAGATCACAACCTGCTGCTCATGGATCTGATGAGGCGAGTGGCCAGGAAACACCACTTTCGGGTCATTCATCATGAGAAACCTTTCAAGGATATAAACGGTTCAGGCAAGCATAACAATTGGTCACTGGCAACCGATACAGGTATAAATTTATTGTCGCCCGGACATAACCCAAAAACCAACCTGCAATTTCTTACCTTTCTGGTGAATACGATTAAGGCGGTTTACAATCATGCGGATTTGCTTAGAGCAAGCATTGCATCTGCAGGAAATGCTCACCGCCTTGGGGCCAATGAAGCACCACCTTCTATTATTAGTGTGTTTATTGGCAGTCAGTTAACGGCAATGCTAAATGAAATAGAGGAAAAAGTGACTTCCCGGAAAATGACCCCGGATGAAAAAACCGAATTAAAACTCAATATTGGTAAAATTCCTCAAATATTGCTGGACAACACCGATAGGAACCGAACCTCTCCTTTTGCTTTCACCGGTAATAAATTTGAATTTCGGGCAGTGGGTTCTTCTGCTAATTGTGCTTCTCCTATGATAGCACTGAATTCAGCAGTTGCTGCACAACTTATCGAATTCAAAAAAGATGTTGATGCCCTTATTGATAAAGGAGTGAAAAAAGATGAAGCGATATTTCAGGTATTACGACAATATATTATTGACTCAAAATCCATTCGTTTCGAAGGAAATAATTATGGTGAGGAATGGTTAAGAGAAGCAGAAAAGAGAGGATTGTCAAACATAACGAATGTGCCGGATGCATATGAAATTTATAATTCAAAAAACACCAAAAAACTGTATGCACAAATTGGAGTGCTTTCAGAGCGTGAGATTGATGCCAGAACCAATGTGCGATTAGACACTTATGCAAAAAAGATTCAGATTGAGGCACGAATTCTTGGTGATTTATCGATAAACCACATTGTTCCTGTAGCAATTGAATACCAGACGACATTACTGCAAAACGTGAAGTTGTTAAAAGAAATGTACGATGAAGTAGACTTTAAGAATCTTGCTGGTGCCAGACTGGAGCTTATTAAAACCATATCCAAACACATTACAACCATCAAGGCAAAAGTCCACGAGATGATCGAGACGCGAAAAGTTGTGAACAAGGTGGATGACCCATTTGAAAAGGCCCGGCGATACTCGAAAGAGGTAAGGCCTTACTTCGATGAAATCAGATATCACATTGATAAACTGGAACTGATAGTTGATGATGAGATTTGGCCATTGCCAAAATACAGAGAACTTTTGTTTACAAGATAAAAAAAAAGAGGCATTTGCCTCTTTTTTATTTTACTTCTTTTACTGATTTTGTTATTCGGTCAATTACTTTATAAGGATCTGCGTTTGAAGCAGGCCTTCTGTCTTCCAGGTAACCACTTTTATATTCGCTATCAATGGTTGGAACCGGAATACGTATGGAAGCGCCCCTGTCACTTTCGCCATAACTGTATGTTCCGATATGCTGCGTTTCATGAAGACCTGTAAGACGTTCCTCGTTCCGGGAACCATATACAAGGATATGTTCATTATGCGTTTTTGAAAAGTTTTCACATATATTTATGAAATATTCCTTTGTTCCGTTTTCCCTCATTCGCTTATTCGAGAAATTGGTATGCATACCCGACCCGTTCCAGTCGCCTTTCACTGGTTTTGGAGCGAATTCAATGTGCACATCGTATTTTTCAGCAGTTCGGAATAACAGGTAGCGGGCTATCCATGCATCGTCACCAGCTTTTTCTCCTTTACCAAAACACTGGTATTCCCACTGACCAAGCATAACCTCTGCATTTATACCGGTAATATCAAGTCCTGCCTCAAGACAAAGGTCAAGGTGTTCTTCGACAATATCACGACCTGCAATATAGTCATCACCTACCGAGCAATAGTACATTCCCTGAGGGGCGGGGAATCCGTTTTGCGGAAATCCCAGCGGACGACTGCCTTTCACAAACGTATATTCCTGTTCAAAACCAAACCAGTACTCATCAATGTCATTATCTATTGATGCCCTTGCGTTTGAAGGATGTGGACTGCCATCTGGTAAAAGCACTTCGCACATTACTATCCAGGCATCTTTTCGCCCTGCATCACGGTATATATTCACCGGCTTTAGCAAGCAGTCCGAAGAATGTCCTTCTGCTTGTTGCGTTGAACTTCCGTCAAACGACCACATTGGCACTTTTTCCAATTCACCTGCAAATTCCGATAATTTCAGAATTTTTGTTTTACTTCTAAGATTTGGTTCCGGTTGATATCCATCTAACCATACATACTCAAGCTTAACTTTTCCCATTTTACAGATTTTAAGATATAAATGAATAAAATTATTGCGCAATGATACAAAAAAATATTAATTTATTACTATTTTTTCCATTTTTAGTATAAATTTGTAAGGGTATTTGACGAATAATAATTAATTATTCATTAATGAACCCTGTTTTTTAAATGGATCATGAATGTTTTTTATGATAAATTGCAAACATTACTATTATTGTATAAATATTGAACATGGATTAATAAATATACAATCATGAAACAAAGGCTTACGAATTGGTAGTTAAATTTGAAAACCACTTATAATTTTATTTTAATAGCCATAATAGTTTTTTAGTATTCATTTAAAAAGAAAAGTTATGACACCAAAAGAATTTTTCGATTTTGCAAAGAAGAATGGTGCCGAAATGATGGATCTTAAATTTGTGGATTTGTTGGGCACCTGGCAACATTGTACGTATCCTGTTGATGCGCTTGATGAAAGTATTTTTGAAGAAGGGCTGGGGTTTGATGGTTCATCCATCCGTGGTTGGCAAGGTATTGAAATGTCTGATATGGTAGCCATTCCCGATCCTTCAACTGCTAAAATTGATCCTTTTTTCGCAGAACCTACGGTAAGTGTACTTGCAAATATTGTTGATCCGATTACCAAAGAGAAATATGGTAAGGATCCCCGGTGGGTTGCTCAGAAAGGAGTTGAATATCTCAAAAAGTCGGGAGTAGGAGATACGTGCTTTATCGGACCAGAACCAGAGTTTTTTATTTTCGATGAAATCAGGTACCAGCAAACACAAAGCATGGGAATGTACCAGATTGATTCGGTTGAAGGACAATGGAACACCAATCGTATTGAAGAACCGAACCTTGGTTATAAACCTTCTTACAAAGGAGGTTATTTCCCGGTCAGTCCTACCGATACATACCATGATTTAAGAACCGAAATGGTTAATGTCATGCGAAAACTGGGCATTGTTGTGGAAGCCCATCACCACGAAGTTGCTACAGGAGGCCAGGCAGAAATTGATATGAAATATGCAGATTTGCTTACCATGGCCGATCAGTTTAAGTGGTTCAAATACATTATTAAAAATGTGGCCAAGCAGCATGGAAAAACGGTTACTTTCATGGCAAAGCCTATTTATGATGATAACGGAAGCGGTATGCACTCCCATTTTTCAATTTGGAAAGACGGCAAAAACATGTTTGCAGGCGACAAATATGCAGGCATGTCACAACTTGGATTGTATGCCATTGGCGGACTTTTAAAACATGCCCCTGCTGTTCTGGCTTTTGCGGCACCAACAACCAACTCATATCGCCGGTTAGTGCCTGGTTTTGAAGCGCCTGTTAATTTGGTGTATTCGGCGCGGAACCGTTCGGCAGCAGTTCGTATACCCATGTATTCGAATAATCCGAAAGCCAAACGATTTGAATTCCGTTGTCCTGATCCAACGGCTAACGGCTATCTTACGTGGACTGCCATGCTCATGGCCGTGATGGATGGGATAGAAAATAAAATCGATCCGGGTGATCCACTTGATAAAAATATTTACGAGTTATCAGTTGCTGATAAGGCTAAAATAAACTCTGTTCCGGCATCCCTGGAAGAATCGTTAATGGCACTGGCCGAAGATCATGAATTCTTGTTAAAAGGTGGTGTGTTTACAAAAGATCTTATTGATGCTTACATTGAATATAAAACAGAAAATGAGTTGCTTGAGATGTCATTGCGTCCCCATCCGTTTGAGTTTGAATTGTATTATGATAATTAATGAATGTATCAGGCAAAGCCCTGAAGGTATTAAAACAAAGGTGTCTGAAAAGTCTTTTCAGACACCTTGCCCATGATCCTGACATACACAACCGTGGAAAGTTTTAATTAACTATTA
>CAZAMT010000086.1:0-13908 GCA_964486145.1 uncultured Bacteroidales bacterium | reverse complement strand
CAGAATTTATGATCCTCTCCATCACCGGCACCTCCGGTTTTATCGGGACAAACTTAAAAAATGAAAACCTGGGTTATCAAATCCAGGACATTGATTTGCTGTAAGTAAAACCGGTTGAAATACAGTTTGATAATTCCGAAGTTTTGCTGCACCTGGCAGCCCTGGTACACCGAATGAAAGGTGCTCCTGAGCAGGAATATTTTAAAGTAAACTCCGATTTAGCTTTTGAAACCGCAAAACATGCCAAAAAAAACGGCGTGAAGCATTTTGTTTACATAAGCACCATTAAACTGTATTTAGATTTTCACTAAATTTGTATGCGGATATGTAAATAAAAAAAAGGTTACCAGATTAGTTGAATTCAGGGATTTCTTGTCGAAAAGAAATGAAAACCACGATGAACTGAATCAATTCAAAAAAAAGCAGTGAGCCGGTGTTGCCTAAAAATTTGTATCTTCGTATCATGATGATGAAGGTGGTGTGCATACATATAATTATTTACTTTCTGATATCGCTTCCGTTTACAATCAAGGCCCAAAACCAGGTGCCATTTACCCTGGAAGACCGCGACAGGATCATCCGTATGGAAGAAAAGATTGAATCCCTTGAAAAAGAAATCGGATCCCTCCGCAATGAAATAAATGCACGTTTTGAGGCCATGGATCAAAAATTTGCAGCCATGGATGAGAAATTTGCAGCCATGGACGAAAAAATTGAAGCCATGGATGAAAAATTTGAATCTAAATTTAACACTTTATTTACTCTTATCTATTTTGTACTTGGTGGCATCATGGGGCTTATCGGTTTTGTACTTTGGGATCGGCGCACCTTTATCAAACCTTTCAAAGACCGGGTGAACGATGTGGAAGATAAAAACACCCGGATCATCAACTCGCTGAGGGAACAGGCCAAAAACAACCCCACCCTGGCTGAAATACTTAAAAATACGGGTGTATATTGATACCTTACAGAAGACAAAACCATCTACTGTCCCTAAAAAAATACAGGTTCAATGCACCTTACACTGGTCTAAAATATGTATCTTCGTATCAGGATGATGAAGGTACACAAACATATAATCATTTTTTTCCTGGTATCGCTGCCAATGACAATCAGGGCTCAAAACCAGGTTCCCTTTACCCTCGAAGACCGCGACAGAATTATCCGTTTGGAAGCAAAGGTTGAATCCCTTGAAAAAGATATCATATTGCTTCGCAATGAAATAAATGCACGTTTTGAAGCCATGGATGAAAAATATGAATCGAAATTTAACACTTTATTTACCCTTATTTATTTTGTCCTCGGAGGAATCATGGGCCTTATTGGATTCGTGCTATGGGACCGGCGAACATTTATCAAACCTTTCGAAGACCGGGTGAACGATGTGGAAGATAAAAACACCCGGATCATCAACTCGCTGAGGGAACAGGCCAAAAACAACCCCACCCTGGCTGAAATACTTAAAAATACGGGTGTATATTGATACCTTACAGAAGACAAAACCATCTACTGTCCCTAAAAAAGTATTTACTGCATTTAGCAAATACAATGTTGAATATTTAATGGTTGGTGGTCATGCTTTTAATTATCATGGAGTCATTCGGGCTACCCTTAATTTGGATTTGTGGGTTAGCAAAACACCTGGAAATTTGAATGATGCGGAAAATGATAGATTTTCTTTAGAATAAAATAATATAAATATGCAGAACCCTATGGAACAACAAGTAAGCACCAAAAACACTAAAAATGAAATCCTCAAAGCATACGAAGAATTGCTAAAAAAAGTGCAGGAACAGAAACCTGAGGATGCCAAGACGAAAGCAGAACAAAAAGAAAAACAAAAAATCGTAGAGAAAGCATCTTCACAATCGTACGAAGGCATTGTGAAAAACATTGCCGACTTAAAAATCAACCTCAACAATTCCCTCGATGATTTGGAAGATTCCTTACTAAATGAATTTAAAAAATTTACCGAAGTCAAAGAAGCACTTGATACAGAATCAAAACGATTGGAAGAAGTTTACCAGGTTTCGGTAAATGCCGATTCGCTGGCAGCACTGCTTTTGGCCCAAAAGGAAAAAAAGGAACAGTTTGAAAAAGAGATGGCTGAGAAAAAAGCGGCTTTCGAATTGGAAATGAATGAAAACAGGGAATCCTGGCAGGTGGAAAAACAAAAACTCGAGCAATCGTACAAAGAACGAAAAGAAGAAATTGAAAAGCAACGAAAACGGGAAGAGGAAGAATATAATTACAACCTGAAACAAAAACGAAAGAAGGAGGAAGACGAGTATCACCAGAAAAAACAGGCTTTAGACAGGGAAATTGCAGAAAAACAAAAGGAGTGGACCGAAAAAGAAGCAGAATACCAACAATTGAAAAAGCAGGTAGAAGGTTTCCCCAAAGAAATGGAAGATGCTGTTAAAAAAGCAAAGGACGAGGTAACAAAAGAGCTTACAACCAAACATGCGTTCGAAAAAGATTTGTTTCAAAAAGAAACTGAAGGTGAAATGAAATTGTACAAACAAACGATTCAAAACGTAGAATCAAAAATCAAAGAGCAAAATGCGTTGATTGAACAACTTACCAAAAAATCGGATTACTCCTCTGACCAGGTAAAAGAAATTGCAGTGAAAGCAATTGAAGGGGCGTCGAATCAACGGTTTATCTTAAGGGACCGTGAAAAGGGTGAACAGGAAAAGGAAAAATAAATTTTTATTGAAATTATCCTGGAGAGGATTGGTTTGCTGAAATACAAATTGTTACTTTTTTTGTCCGTTGAACTGTTGTTTTGTATTAATTCCTTATGACAGTCGAATAAGAGAAAAGCGTTTCTGTAATCAGAAAAACTGTTTAACCAAAGAAAAACCAAGTCCTACATTATTTCCATAATATCCGCTTATATCACCGGCAAGATATCCTTTTATTTGCAGATCTTTTTTTAGAGAATGTGACAGTTTCAGGAATCCGGAATGTGACGTTGTGGAGGTTTCGAAATGGTGATAATTGGTTCCGAAATTTTCATGACAGGTATACTTCAACTGAAATTTAATCTCAAGGAAAGTTCCAGCCAAACCAACATGAACACCTCTGCTCTTATTATTCCTTATGTGATCAAACGTATAAAGCTTATCATTAAAAATGGGAGAAGTAATTAGCGGTGTGCCAATAGTCATGTCATGTATTGTCCAACCGTACTTATATATTCCATGATTAAAATAATTATCATTCCCCCCCGTCTCATAACCGGTGCTATCCCTGTTATAAGTTCCGCTTTGATCTGTGGTATTGAAATATTCAAAAACAATGCGCTCAATAGAAAAAAGCCGGTTATCATTGCCTTTATTGGTTTTAAAATACAATCCAAATAATCCATCCCTAATATTCCTGTACGCTTTCCCCGAGCCGTCTTCAAAAATGGTTTGCCAGTACAACCCTGCATCCAACTGTTCAAGAGTTACATCCAAACCAAAATTACGGCTTCCAATATGGTTGCCAATCTTATTGAACCATTCTCCCCAGGGAACATCTGGATCTTCTCCCCTGTCGCGAGTTAGAAAAACATACTTGAAATCCTCGAGGGTAGCAGGTAATTGTCCGATATCCGGTCGAGTAGAAACTCCTCCCCACTGCGCAAAATGGTGCATTCCATAATGGAACTTTACCGGTAGCCAACCCCCGAATCTAACGTAGCCATATTTGTGATGTAGCCAGGTATTTTTTACATATCGATCGTCTTCAAACCATCCATGGCTCATTCCTCCTTTAAACTCAATAAGCTTAAAGGTAAATGGAACCGCTGTAAATTCAGGTACATCTATCATTACCTTCGGCATTGGCCTGGCGTTCCCTGACCAAAGTAATCCACCCGACGATAAAACCTTATCCTGATTCCCATATACCTCTTCCCTTGCCCCAGCCCAAATTCGTGTAAACCATAATTTACCTCCAACGTACCATTGATGCAGGTATGCTCCAGAACTATTGTCAAGCCTGGCAAACCCTTCCACTCCATAGGAATAACCCAGGTTTTTATCATGAACAAAATTTCGTTCTAAATTAATTCCCGCAAATGCCTGAGCTCTTGATAAACCGTATTTACCATATGTATTTGACACCATCCAAAACGGGGTTTGCTTTCCCAGGCTGCCGATGACACCGGTTTCAATTTCAATGGATGGATAAAAGTTTACCGAATCATGCTGGCCTGACACACCAAAAACAACGGTTTGCCATAGAACGGTTATAATGATGAAATAGTTAACTTTCATTAAATTTAATTTTTAGTAAACCAAAGGCCTCTGAAGTTAGCCTTATTAATTAACTTCGTTGAACTCCCCAAAAAAATATCGGGGCAAGTTGTCCTCGGTTCATAAATTATTTACAATCGACTGTTTACGATTAACTGGAAATTACGTGTTTCATTTAATAAGGTTTAACACTTCATGGTAGGTATGATCGAAATTAAATTTTTCGATAATTTTCTTTCGCGCGTTTTCACCTAATTTATCTCTGAACTGCTCATCATCAATTAACCTGATAACTTCCTCTGCAAAGGAGCCAGTATTTTTAAACTCGGCAAGTAAACCATCTTTTTCATGCTCTACAATCTCCGGAATGCTGCTAACCCGAAAAGCAACAACAGGCTTTTTTAGTGTCATTGCCTCAAGCAATACATTGGCACTTCCCTCATGCAAAGAAGGAAAAAGAAAGATATCAAGGGCTTTTATAAAATCAGGAACATTATGAATAAAATCTAAAAGAATAACATGTTTTTCAACATTTCTTTGTTGAATATAGGATTGTAGTTCTTTATGAAGTTTACCTGAACCCGCGATATAAATTTTAAACTTGTAGTTTTCTTCTTTCAGAATAGCAGCCAAATCGATAAGGTATTTCTGTCCCTTTTGTTCAACCAACCTTCCGGCATTTCCCATGATAACCTCATCATCCGTTGATTTTCCAAGATCAAGTCGCGTGTGGTTTAAGCTAATCTTGTCGATTTCAATGCCATTATAAATGAGCTGTACTTTTCCCGAATCAAAATCCCGTGAAAAATTTTTCGATATTAACTTTTGTATTTCATGTGAATTGGCAATGATATTGGTCACAACTTTATTAAACAACCATTGATTCAGCCAGGTTCGTTTCACGGGCAATGCTGTTCCACGACGATAAATGATTTTTTTCACCCCTGCCCTTTTGCTTGCTATTCCACCAGTTTTTACATCGCTTGGCAATCCCAGAATTACCGTTGAAGGATTGAATTTTTCTATGATTCCCTGTAATTGACGAACTTTAAACGGATTTAAAAATGACAGATTCTTAATTGAAAATTGATGGGTTTTGATAGTTGTTTTCTTTAGTTTCTCATATAATTTACTTTTATTATTGGTAATGACTAACACATCGAAACCTTCCTCATGTAGTCTGTTAGCAGTTTCGAAATGCCATTTTTCTCCACCTCCCCAGGCTTTACAACTATTAATAAAGCAAATTTTATGATCCATCAATCCATTTAAAAAAATTAATTATCAAACAAAGAAAACGAAAATTGGTGTTAATTCAATGCCATGAAAAGAGAATTTAACTACCGGTTAATTCTACCTGAGAATCAAGAACTTCGTACACAGAATTCTTGCTGATGTATTCCTTGACAATCTCCTTCATTATTTTCACAACCCGCACATTATCCTGCTGTGTAATAGGAGCATGAAATTTGTTAATTTTTAAGGCAATTTCATCGAAATTCAATGGAGATACTTTGGCTATCATTATTTTAGGATGATAGGTAGGAAGAGTATTTTCCGTATTATTTAAAAGCTCTTCGTACAACTTTTCGCCGGGCCTTAATCCAATGTATTTCAATTCAATATCACGTCCGAGTTCCAATCCTGACAATTTAATCATCTTTCTGGCGAGGTTCGCAACTTTCACTGATTTTCCCATATCAAAAATAAAGATTTCACCTCCCTTTCCCATGATGCTTGCTTCAAGAACCAACTGACATGCCTCGGGAATAGTCATAAAAAATCTGGTTACATCAGGATGCGTAACTGTAACAGGCCCGCCTTCCTCTATCTGTTTTCTGAAACGTGGAATCACTGAGCCATTTGATCCAAGAACATTTCCAAACCTGGTTGTAATAAAATTGGTTGAGTTGCTGTTATTCAGAGCCTGAATATACATTTCAGCGATGCGCTTGGTAGCTCCCATGATATTGGTTGGGTTTACTGCCTTATCCGTTGAAACCATAATAAACTTGGACACCTCGTATTTGATCGCAAGATCGGCAAGAACTTTTGTACCGAAAACATTGTTGTTCACTGCTTCAGCCGGATGCTTCTCCATCATGGGTACATGTTTGTACGCTGCGGCATGATATATAATCGAAGGCTTAAACTCCCGGAAAATCTTCTCCATTCGTTCCCTGTTAGTGATATCACCAATAATGACTTCAACCCTTGAAAAATTCAGTTTCTCTGATATTTCAAGCTCAATATCATACAAGGGTGATTCCGCCTGATCCAACAATATAATTTTTTTTGGATGATATTCGGTAACCTGCCTTACTAACTCACTACCTATGGAACCAGCAGCGCCTGAGATAAGGATAACCCGGTTATTTAGCTCTCTGCAAATTTTATTTTTTGCGAGATTTATAGGCTCCCTTTCAAGAAGATCTTCAATGCGTACATTTTTAATCTGCTTGATATTTAACTCACCGTTCATCCAGGTATTAATTTTCGGAACGGTCTGAATTTTTACGCTATGGTTTAAACATATTTCAGCAATGTAATTTTTGAGCTTTGGAGAAACTTTCTCTTTTGCAATAATAAGGCTTGATACCATGTTTTTAGCAACAAATTTGTCAAGCGATGCGGTATGAATGATGGGAATGGACTCCAACTTCTTTCTGACACTTTTCTTTGTTTCATCAAAGAATGCAATAACTTTATAATCATTTTCCTTATCAAGAAGAATGGCTCTTTTTGTAAGAATGGCAAGTTCCTGGGTGCCATAAATTACAATGTTTTTCTTAATCTTGTTGGAGTGAAATAATTCAAAATAAAGTGATTTGGCCAAAAGCCGAATGGTTGTTAAAAAGTATACCGTTGAAATAAACTCTATTAATATAATTGAGTATGGAATAAGTTGCGACTCACCGTGCAGGGCACCAATAACTAAATTTATGGCCGTTAATACAATACTGCCACTTGATGTTACAATCAGTATTCTTTCAATGTCTTTTATACTCGTATGGCGAATGATGCCGGCATACGTTTTACTAATAAGAAAACTAACAATGCGCACACCAAGTATTAACGGAACAATATAATTCAATTTTGAGATGTACTCGCCGGGAACATTGAAGTTGAATCGTAGTAAAAATGCCAGAATGATGGATACAAAAGTAATGGCAACATCAATCAGAAAAATGATCCACCGTGGACTGTGGTTTTTTAAAATAACCGTTTTTAGTTTTACAAGCTTATTTATATCGAACATTTCCTGCTAAAAATTCAAGGTGTTACGTTTAATAATACATATCTGCGTAGATCCGCACAAAATTATAAATTTATATAAACAAAAAAAGTACCGTTTTATTATAACACTGCATTTTAATCAAACAATTGCGCAAATTATTTTTTTTAACGGCTTGGTTCTTTATATGTTTCATATTAATTTTTTATCTAACGACCCCAATGGTCAACTATAATATTATCTCTTCCAATTGAATAGGTAGTTTAATGAATGACTTAATGTCATTTCCAAGCTCATATATCGCTTCATCATCTTCATCGTACTGCCATATAACATAAATTTCTTTACCATTTAGATAACTTTCTTCAAAAAGGTTTAATATGGCTGTTAAAAATTTTTTTGAAGAACTATTAATATATTCCAGGTACACAACTACCTCTGTTTTTGCCAAATCCAGCTTTAGGTAACTGGTAATATACTCGATAACTGGTAAATAAAAATCAAATGAATCTTCGGGTATAGACCTTCCTTTTATTTCAACCTTACCCGGTTCTATACGAACCTCCGGTGTATTGATTGTGCTGTTTATTACTATTTCCATGAGCAATAAATACCTTCTTCTTTTAATAAAGATATAAATTTAATTACATCCGTGAAAACAATGTGGGATGTTCTTCCTCAAAAAGTGTGGGATAATCCTCATCAAATTTTTTTAAAATGGTTGTTATGATGGCTTCCCTCATAAATTTTGATTTATTTGCAATTTTATATTGCCTGCAATATTTATTTATTGCACTAAGTTCACGATTATTGAAGAGAATTAAGTGCCTGTTAATTCTTTTTAAGTTAGGATCTTTGTATTTTGATTTCTTTCGCTTCATTTAAATTATAAACTTTAGCGACTAATATAGTTAATTTCATTGTTAATAAAATGAGAAGTTTTCAACAACCACTGCCGATAAAACTTTGTATTTAGTTACAAAACAATCTTTTATAATTCGACCAATGAATGAATTAAACAAAACATAACAAGTGTTCAAAACTTTTCAGTTCAATGCCATTCAATCTTACGTTTAAACTATATTTTATAAATTAGGTGCAACAATAAACATTAAAATGAAACATACATGACAAAGTTTTAACACACACATCCTGTCCCGCCAAAGAAGGATGATTATTAGGATAAATGGAACGCAGGTAACACAGATCGAACGGATTTACGCGGATTTTTTCTATCAACGATTATCTGTAAAATCAGCGTCATCAGCGTTCTAATTCTAATGGTAGTAAATTTTAAACACATGAAACACACATGATTATATTTTAAAAACACACGCACATGATTATTAAAGGTTCTTCTACGACGAACTACCGGATAAACTCAATAACTTAATTAACTTAATTATAAACACATGAAGATTGCCGTTAATGCCAGGTTTCTGATAAAAAATAAAACAGAAGGAATTGGAAGGTTCACGTTCGAAATATTTAAATTACTAACTTCCAGACACCCTGAGGTTACGTTTTATTTTTTATTCGACAGACCCTTTTCAAGTGACTTTATTGTCTCAGATAATATTAAACCAGTTGTCCTGCCTCCCCCCGCCCGACATCCGTTTTTATGGTATCTTTGGTTTGAAATTTCAGTAAAGCGCTTTTTGAAAAAATCCGGTGTTAACATTTTTGTCTCTCCCGATGGATTTATCCCTCTGAATACTAAAACAAAAACTTTATCTGTTATTCACGATCTAAATTTTGAACATCGACCCAAGGATATCCCATGGCTGACAAGGACTTATTATAAACACTATTTTCCTAAGTTTGCCAGCAGAAGTACCCGCATTGTAACAGTTTCAGAATTTTCAAAAAACGATATAGTGAATAATTATCGTGTACATCCTGATAAAATTGATATTGTGCACAATGGTGTTTCACAAGTGTTCGTTCCAACAGACTTTAAGAATCAACAACATATCAGACAGAAAATGACCGGAGGGAAGCCTTTTTTCCTTTATGTTGGTGCTATTCACCAACGAAAAAACATTGCTAACCTCCTTGTTGCCTTTGAACAGTTTTGCAATCATTCGGAATCTGAATTTCGAATGATATTAACCGGAAAAAGCATGTTCGGTAATAAAAAAATGCAATCAGTCTATAACAGGATGACCCACAAAAACAAAGTGATATTCACCGGTTGGTTAACCGATGTGGAATTGTGCCAGGTAATGGCTTCAGCTTACGCGTTAACATTTATTCCTTATTTTGAAGGATTCGGCATACCCATCATCGAAGCAATGAAATGTGGCGTGCCTGTGATAAGTTCAAATGTTACATCGTTGCCCGAAGTTGCCGGGGATGCTGCATTATTGGTTAATCCGCATTCACATGTTGACATATGCAATGCCATGCTTAGGATTGCTGACGATAAAAAACTAAAAAACGATATGATTTCAAAAGGTTTGAAAAAAAGCAATGAATATTCATGGTCTCTCGCTGCTTCAAAGATGTGGGAAAGTATTACAAAATGCATGAATGAAAATGAATAAAAATGTTGCCGTATTAAAAGACTATTATAAAGATAAAGTTATTGAAGCCGGATGTGATGAAGCCGGCCGGGGATGCCTGGCAGGACCGGTTTTTGCCGCTGCTGTTATTCTTAACCCGCTGAAACCCATGAATGCTTTAAATGATTCGAAAATCCTTTCAGAAAAAAAACGGTATACCCTTCGCAAGGAGATAGAGTTGCATGCAATTTCATTTTCAGTTGCTATGATAAGCAATACCGAAATTGATCAAATAAACATTTTTAAAGCATCCATGAAGGCAATGCACCACGCACTAAATGAACTAAATACAGCACCGCAGCACCTGCTTATTGATGGAAATAACTTCATAAAATACAAGAATATCCCGCACACCTGCATTGTTAAAGGTGATTCAAAATACAAATCCATTGCAGCGGCATCGATCCTGGCCAAAACATACCGCGATGATTATATGCATAAAATTCATACCGAGTTTGACTGTTATCGATGGGATTTAAACAAAGGGTATGCAACTGCATATCATCGAAACGCCATTAAACAATATGGCATTACAAAATACCATCGGAAATCCTTTCAATTAACCGATACACAACTTAAAATCGATTTTCGTTAAAGCTTTTTACAACCTGGTTTTGCTTATGGCTGCTCAGAAAAATGAAAAAAATTCATATATTTTGTTTATTTTGCAGAATTCTTAAATAAAACCCAGTTAATATCTAATTATTTAATACCATGAAAAGAGTATTTAGTGTAATTTTTACAATTTCAATTTTATTTCCTTACACGCTTAGAGCTGACGAAGGAATGTGGTTGCTGCCCCTGATTAAACAACTGAATATAAACAAGATGAATGAAACGGGGCTAAACCTCACGGCGGAGGATATTTATGATATAAACAACTCTAGTTTAAAAGACGCCGTGGTTATTTTTGGCGGTGGTTGCACAGGGGAAATCGTCTCTGACCAGGGCCTGCTATTAACCAATCACCACTGTGGCTATGGCCAGATTCAGTATCACAGCACAGTAGAAAACAATTATCTTGAAGATGGTTTTTGGGCCACAACCAAAGATGATGAACTTCCAAACCCTGAATTAACAGCAACATTTCTGGTACGAATGGAGGATGTTTCGGAAAGAATCAATGCTAAGCTTACCGATGAAATGACCGAAAATGAAAGAGAACAAACAATTTCTGAGATTTCATCACAAATTGAAGAGGAGGCAACCGACGGAACACATTACGATGCTTCCGTTCGCCCGTTTTTTGGAGGTAACCAGTTTTATTTACTGGTTTATGAAATATATAAAGATGTAAGGTTGGTAGGCACACCACCTTCTTCCATAGGGAAATATGGAGCCGATACGGATAACTGGATGTGGCCAAGACATACCGGCGATTTTAGTGTTTTCAGAGTATACTCCAACCCGGATGGTAAACCAGCCGAATACTCGGAAGACAATATCCCGCTGAAACCGAGACATTTCCTTCCGATTTCATTAAAAGGTTACGAAAAAGACGATTTTGCAATGGTTATCGGCTACCCGGGTGGAACCGACAGGTATATGACTTCCTTCGAAATAAAAGAGCTGCTTGAAATCACACATCCCAACAGAATAAAAATAAGGGGATTAAGACAGGATATCCTTCTAAAGGATATGCAGGCAAATGAAAAAGTGAAAATACAGTATGCATCAAAATACAGCCGATCCAGCAATTACTGGAAATTTTCCATCGGCCAAAGCCAGGGCTTACGGAAGCTCGATATATTCGGAAAAAAACAGAAACTTGAAAATCGTTTTCTCCAATGGGTAGTACGCGAAGGGAACCGCGAAAAAAAATACGGTGAAGCACTTAGCCTTATTCAGGATGCCGTAGATGCCAGGGCCAGTTATGAACATGCGAACCAGTACATCGAAGAAGCCCTGTACCGCGCAAGTGAAATATACCGGTACGCCATATCTTACATTGGAGTACACAATATGCTTAGTATGGAAAATGTTGATGAAACGGAAAAAAACAAAAAAATAAGTGAACTGAGAGAAGAAGTTGAAGAGCACTTTAAAAACTATCATGCTCCAACAGATAAAAAAGTTACACTTGCCATGTTGAAATTGTTTCATGAGAATGTTCCAAAAGAATTTCATCCTGAAGTGTTAAACACCATCGAAGACAAGTACAAGGGTGATTTTAATAAATACGTTGACCGACTTTTTGACAAGTCAATATTCACAAATGAAGAATCAGTAAATGAATTTCTGGATAATCCAAAAGCAAATGCTCTTCAAAAAGATATGGCATTTGAAGCCGCTTTATCCATCATTCAAAAGCTCAGGGAAATATATTTTTTACTATCCCAATATAATAACAACTTTGACAAGGGACATCGCCTTTACATCGCGGGGCTGATGCAAATGAACAAGGATAGCTCTTATTATCCTGATGCAAATTTTACTATGCGGCTGACATATGGAACGGTGGGAGACTATTATCCAAGAGATGCCGTTTACTATGATTACCACACAACCCTCAAAGGCGTTATGGAAAAAGAAGATCCAAACAATTGGGAATTTGTTGTACCTGAAAAATTAAAAGAACTTTATGAAAATAAGGACTTTGGAAGGTACAAAAACCCGGATGGAACCATGCCCGTGAACTTCACTACAAATAACGATATAACAGGAGGAAATTCGGGAAGTCCGGTGATAAACGGAGACGGAGAACTCATCGGCATTGCATTTGATGGCAACTGGGAAGCCATGAGTGGGGACATTGTTTTTGAAACCGAAGTTCAAAAATGTATCAATGTTGACATCAGGTATGTTCTGTTTATTATGGACAAATTTGCCGGAGCAAAACACCTCATTGATGAAATGACAATTGTTGAATGATCTTATAATGAAGCTGTCCAAAAAAAACCAGGAACACACACAAATTTGCAATTGCACTATGGCATTGTTAAAATAAGTCTTGATTTTTGTGCTTCTTGCAATCCTGATTCCAATGGAAGGAATTTTGTTCATCTGAATTTTTTGGACAGCTTTTTTTCAATGCATCCATTACATAATCGCGAAACCATGACCACAAAAATTACCATGTACACTGATGGAGCAGCAAGGGGTAATCCCGGACCAGGAGGGTACGGAATTGTGCTGATCTCGGGAAATCACAGAAAAGAGTTGTCGGAAGGTTACCGAATGACTACCAATAACCGGATGGAGTTGCTGGCTGTGATCGTTGGCCTTGAAACGTTAAAAAAAGAAGGAAGTGATGTCACAATTTACACAGACTCCAGGTATGTGGCTGATGCTGTTGAAAAAAAATGGGTTTTCGGATGGGAAAAAAAGAGGTTCGCAAAAAAGAAAAATGCCGATTTATGGATGCGTTTCCTCAAGGTATACAGAAAACATCGCGTGAAGTTCGTCTGGGTAAAAGGACACAACCAAATCCCTGAAAATGAATTGTGTGACCAACTTGCCGTTGAAGCTTCAAAAGAAAAGAACCTTCAAATTGATGATGAATATGAATACCCTGCCAAACACGATTTGTAAAAAAAATTAAAAAAAACAAACCTTAAAATCATGTATTCGTTAAATATCTTCATGTTAAACGGCTCATACAGTGCTGATATTGATTTTAATTATATTTCAAGACAGGTTTAATGCTTTCACTTAAAACGAAAAAAACTCTTGTTAGTCATTACGGTCATCTGAAATACGAGACCATAGGTGAACTTCTTGCCACCCTGAAAGAAGAATCCAAAGATTTAAAGATCAAACTCTCCCTGTACAAAAAACTGTTATCAGCTACCATTGAAATCCTGGAGAATATTTATAAATATCACGATAACTTTGATCATGTGATACCTTCCAATCATGATTA
>CAZAMT010000085.1:0-13949 GCA_964486145.1 uncultured Bacteroidales bacterium | reverse complement strand
ATTGAAAAAGTGGTTTGACAGGAATTAAATTTCCTGCACTGCTTTGTAATATGTATTATTGTAAAACCTTAATTAACTAAAAAATAAATTAATGAATACCAGATTTACGCTTTTATTCTTTTTATTGCTGTTAAGTTCAATCACTCTGTTTTCCCAAATATTTCAACCCGAAATGGATTATAAGCCGGGTGCCACGGGTTTTAACTGGGAGCAATATTATAAACCTTCGGATAAAAAACGATGGTATATTTCACCAAAAGAAGGACCGGTAGCCGGAATCCAAAACGGAAAATACCTCGGACCTGCGGATTTGCTGCCGGGGAATTTTTATATGACAGGAACTGTTGACGATGTGAAGAAAGAAAACTTTAATTTTTTGCATGACGACTGTGCCTGGGGAAAATTTACTTACCGGATTACACCTGTGGATAAAATCAGGTTTAATTCATTTTCACAAGCCATCCCCGGTCAAAAGAAGAATATCAACAGCCGTTCCATTCCTGTTGAAGATGTGGCGAAGATTAAAACCAATCTGAACTTATCGGGAACCATTACGGAAGTGGTTGAAGAGGGGAAATCGTTTTTGGCGGAACTGAATTTTGCGGATAACGCACCGGTAAAATGCAGGATGGAGCTGGTAAACAGTGCGGAGGTGAAGCGGCAACCCGATGTCCGTCTGCGCTATGGACCACACTGGAAACATGCGATGGATATTTATTATCCTGAAAAGAAGCCTGAAAAACCGATGGCGGCGGTGGTTTATATTCATGGCGGCGGCTGGAGTGCGCTGGATAAAGCAGCCAAAGGCGAAACTGCCCAGTGGTATAATGATCACGGTCTGACTTATATTTCTGTAAATTACAGGTACGTCGGCATGCACGAAGAACACCCCGCTGTTGAGCCGCCTGTGGCAGCTTCCTTACTCGATGCGGCGCGGGCCATGCAAACCATCCGTTACCGTGCAGAGGAATTGGGAATAGATCCGGATCGGCTGGGAATAACAGGAGGAAGCGCTGGCGGCGCCACCTGCACCTGGCTGGCCCTCCACGATGATTTGGCAAATCCGGATGCTGAAGATCCCATTGAAAGAATGTCGACAAAACCTACGTGTGCTGCTCCTGTTCAGGCTCAGACTTCAATCGATCCGAAACAAATGCAGGAATGGATTCCAAGTGTAACATACGGGGCTCATGCATTTTTTGACCGAAGTATTTTGCCGGAAAAAGGAGACGGACGTTTTCAGTTTTTTCTGGACCGACGGGAGGAGATTCTGCCGTGGATTGAAGAATTCAGTTCCTATCGTCATGCCGGCGCAGATGACCCGCCGATGTTGCTCAATTATCTCATGCGGAATAATACGATTCCTGCCGAAGACAGAGGGCACGCCACGCATCATCCGCGGTTTGGTTCGAAGTTGCATGAACGTTTGATTGAGCTGGGAGTCGACAGCCATTTTATGAGCGATGACGATGTGAGAAGCGAAAAATACACCAACTGGTGGGGTGAAAAAATGTTCTTTATCGATAAACTCGATGCATGGGAAGAATCGGGATTATCTGAAGAATAGCAGTACGGGCATCAGATAATATAAAAGGTCTCTATATACCAAAATCAACATACCATGAAACGCAGAAACTTCGTCCTCAACTCTTCTTTAGGTTTGGCCGGCATAATGGCCGGGAATCAGTTGTCCGGTCAATTACCGTTTTTTAATCCGATTCCTGACGGTCTCCCGAAAAACAGCAGGGAAAAGTTATTGGATAACTGGCGGCTTTTTGCCCTGGAAGAAAATGGCGAATTAAACAAAGCAGAGTTGAACTCCTTACCCGCACAAAATACGAAAGTATATTCCTGCTCCATTCCGGCCCAGGTTCACGATGTACTTACTGAAAAAGGTGTGATAGAAGATCCGATTCATTTTGAAGCGCAGGAACCTTGTTTATGGGTAGCTGAAAAAGACTGGGTCTATCAAACCCAATTCGCGGGAGTTGATGCACGAAAAGTAGTTTTACATTTCAAAGGCCTCGACACCATTGCCGATATTTACCTGAACGGTGAGAAAATTTTTACCAACAAAAGCTGCTTTCTTCCGGCACGGATTGATGTAACCGGTAAATTAGAAGATGAGAATAAGTTGCTCATCCATTTTTATGCGCCAAAGTCGTGGCTGGAGAAAAATGAAAAAGCACAGGCATTTGTTGACGAAGGGGGTGATTTGCTGCGCTATATTCGTAAACAGCGCGAGGACTTTAACTTCTTTAACGGTCCTAAACCAAGTTTTACACCTGTCGGAATTTACGATGAAGTGGTGCTGGAAGCGATTGACGACGCCGAACTTCAGTGGGTGGATATTGAACAATCGGTTGCAGAAGATTTGAAAAGCGCAATCGTTTCGATTCAGCCGCATGTTGCCAACTATTCAGGCAAAAAAATCAGTTTTGAAATTATTTTGACGAATCCGGAAGGAAAAGTAATTTCTTCCGCTTCGGAAAATAAAATCAGGATAAATTTTCCGGAATTGTGGTATCCCCGCGGTTACGGAAAACAACCGCTCTACAAGCTGGAAACAAAGCTGCTTGTTGACGGAGAATGGGTGGAAACCGATGTAAAACAAATAGGCCTGAGAAAACTGGAGATAAATGAAAAATTCGACCTGGTTATCAATAACAAAAAGGTGAAAATATGGGGCTCTAATATAACCCAATTGCCGAATGCATCACATGTGTGGGATAGTGAGCTTTTTAAAACCACGATAGATTTGGCCGAAATGGGGAACAACATTGCGCTGCGTGCCTGGGGCCCCTCGCATCCGTGGAATGAACAGCTTTTTGCCGAAGCCGATAAACGCGGAATCCTGGTATGGTCGGAGTTTGCGCATACCGGAGGGCCGTTTCCCGATGATCCGGAGTTTATCGGGCTTTGCATACAGGAGGCTGAAAACTGGGTGAAATCGTGGAAGCATCATCCGTCGCTGCTGTTGTGGTGTGGTGGAAATGAGGCGCTGCTTGGAATTGGAGGCCATGACGTTCCGGAACTGGAAATCAATAACCAAAAACTGTTCGAGGAAAAATACCGGAGCGTTTGCGAAACATTGGATCCGAATCGTCTGTATGTTCCCAACTCCCCGTTTGGAGGCGACTTTAAAAATGATCCGAAAGCAGGCGATTCGCACATTCGTAGCTACGACTGGTTTATGCCGGGAATGGATTATCCGGTGCTGCCGTCGGAAAATACGCGTACCACCATTGCGCTGAAAAAAACATTACAGCACCATCTGGGTAATGATTTGCGCTGGCCGGAAGGAGGATTTCGCGGTATCCGTACAAAGAATTCTGATAATGTGCTGCCGCCGTCCTGGTCCGGTTTAATTGTTGCCAACAGTTGGGTGGCCAACCGTTTGGGCGAAGTGGGCCGGTTGTACGAAGCCGACGGAACACCCGACAGTTTGCTGTTCAGGATTGGCGCAGGATGTTCGAAGTATATCCGGAATTGCATTGAGCGTTACCGCCGCGGCAAACCGAATTGGGATGCCGAAAGCGAGCGACAAACGAGAGGCCATTTCTGGTGGAAGCTGAACGATACATTTCCGCTGATTTACAGCAGCCTGGTTGATGATTTACTTGAACCCAATATGTCGTTTTATGCGTTGAAGCGGGCCTATCAGCCGGTGTTGGTTTCCATCGAAACAACCGACAGTGTTAATATATGGGTGGTGAACGATTCGCCTGAAGACATAAAGGGAAGGCTTTCAGTGAAACTTTTAAATGCAAACGGCACACGATCCGAAAAGGAACTGAAAACTGACGTTTTTGTAGAACAGGGTGATTCAAAACTGGCAGCCAATCTCGATGAATTTGAATTGTTGAACAACAAGTTGCCGATTGTTGCAGAGCTTTACAGTAATAATGGACAACTGCTGGGACAGTCGCTGGAATATATCTGCGCCGAGAATCATATATCATTTCCTGAAGCCGAAATTAAAATGGAATGGAAGAACGATGAATTATGGTTGACAACCGATAAAATTGCGCGATGGGTGGAGCTAAAAGGAAACAATAACGGCGATGAATTTGGCTGGTACTTCGGCGATAATTTCTTCGACCTAATCCCGGACCGGATAAAGAAAGTTAAAATTACCGGAAAACACAGAACAGGTTTGGTAACAGCAAAATCATACTACTCAGATAAAACAACCGGGGTAGAACTGGTTTGATGTTACTTTGAATCTGGTTATATTTGG
Organism: uncultured Bacteroidales bacterium; assembly: GCA_964486145.1. Lineage (GTDB taxonomy): Bacteria > Bacteroidota > Bacteroidia > Bacteroidales > JAAAOM01 > CAZAMT01. The sequence continues at coordinate 9,709 of CAZAMT010000085.1, read as the reverse complement.
CCTTACTAAATCACCATTAAAACAATAAAACACAACAACGATGAAAAATTTTAACAATTTTAATAAGATGAAAAAAATACTATTCTTTTTGGTTTTAACCCTCTTACATTTTTCTTGTGATAGATTAAAAAATAATTCTGATAAACAGACGAAAAAAAAGGTGGAGGTAAAACAGCCCAATATCCTGTTTGCCATTTCCGATGACCAGTCGTATCCGCATGCTTCGGCGTATGGATGCAAGTTTGTTAACACCCCCGCATTTGACAGGGTAGCAAGTGAGGGTGTTTTATTCAATAATGCCTTTTCTGCTTCGCCGGGCTGCGCACCCAGTCGCGCCGCGCTGTTAACGGGTAAGAACGACTGGCAGATTGAACAGGCCGGAACACACGCCAGTTCCTTTCCGCTGAAATATACGGTTTATCCCGATATTCTGGAGAGTGCCGGCTATTTTGTCGGTTACACACGTAAGGGCTGGGGACCGGGAAACTGGGAAATCAGCGGGCGCATCCGCAATCCTGCCGGAAATCCGTTTAACAGTGAAACCCTCGAACCGCCTTTCAACGGTATCGCCAACAATGATTACTCGGCCAATTTTGCTGAATTTCTGGGACAGCGGCCGGAAGGACAACCGTTTTGTTTCTGGTACGGCGCTTCGGAGCCTCACCGGGTTTTTGAAAAAGGATCAGGACTGAAATCCGGCAAAAGACTGGAAGATGTGGACGTGCCCGATTTTCTGCCCGATACCAAAGAGGTGCGTAGCGATTTGCTGGATTACGCGGTGGAAATAGAATGGTTCGACAAGCACCTCGGCGAAATGATTCAAATGCTGGAGGAAGCAGGCGAACTGGATAATACCATCGTTGTGGTAACTTCAGATAACGGAATGGCCTTTCCGCGGGCCAAGGCCAATTTATATGAATACGGAATTCATGTGCCGATGGCCATCATGTGGGGAGACAGGATTGCGGCCGGACAGGTTATCGACGAGCCGGTAAATCTGATCGATTTGGCGCCCACATATCTCGCTGTGGCAGAAAACGGGAAACACCAACTTACTTCGAAATACCCAATGGAAGGCCGTAATTTGCTGCCGGTGCTGCTGGGTGAAGACGACTGGGAAGACAGTTTGAAACGAAAAGAAGTATATGCCGCCCGCGAAAGACATTCAAGCTCACGCTGGAACAACCTCACCTATCCGCAGCGCGCAGTGCGCACCGATAGTTTTCTTTACATCCGCAATTTCAAACCTGAGCGCTGGCCCGCAGGCGCTCCGCAAAAATATGAAAGCGAGGGCGAGCTTGGACCGATGCATGGCGGATATCACGATATCGACGCCTGTCCGACACTCGATTTTTTAATCGAAAACAGGGAAGAACCGGGGGTGAGCAAGTATTTTCACCTGGCAGTGGATAAACGTCCGGGAGAGGAATTATTCGACATAATAAACGATCCGGGCTGTTTGAATAACCTTGTGATACATCCCAACTATGCAGCTACACTCAATGTTTACCGGGAAAAACTGGGCGGTTATTTGATGAAAACAGGCGATCCGCGTGTAACAGGTAACGGGGATATTTATGAAACCTATGTCAGGTACTCCCATATCCGGCATTTTCCGAAACCGGACTGGTTGAAGAATTCACCTGAAACCTATTACTGCGAATAAAAAAACAATTAAATGAAACGATTTTATCTTTTGCTGCTTTTTTGTGTGTCGCTGGTTGCTTCTGGCGCCATAAATCCCCCTGAAAATCTAAAGACGGATTATAACAAAATGCCATTGGGCATTGACAATCCGGCTCCCGGTTTTTCATGGGAAGTGGGAGATGAAAGCCGGGGAGCGATACAAAGTGCTTATCGGATTCTGGTTAGTTCGTCGCCGGATTTATTGAATCAGGAGGAAGGAGATATCTGGGACAGCGGAAAAATTGATTCCGGTAATACCATTCAAATAAAGTACGAAGGGAAACCTTTAAAATCGTCCACACGGTATTACTGGGCGGTAAAAACCTGGAATGCAGAAGATGAAGCAACCGAATTCAGCAAGCCTTCCTGGTTTGAAACCGGCCTGTTTACACCCACCGACTGGCAGGGCAGGTGGATTACCGATCATCGCGATCCGCCGGAGAACCTGGAGGGCTTTTATGATCAAATCCCGGTTCCGCTTTTCCGGAAAAGTTTTACAAGTGGGAAAAAGGTGAAAAATGCACGGATTTACATCAGCGGGCTCGGTTATTACGAGGCTTTTCTGAATGGCGAAAAAGCAGGCGATCATCTGCTTGATCCCGGCTGGACACAGTATGCAAATACAGTATAAGGTACTGAAATCCGGTTTCGATATGCTGAAATGGTCCATGAAAATGGCAACATCGATATTCGTTCCAGTGCCGCCGCGCAAATCAAATATGGACAGGGAGGACCGGGCGCTCCGGAAGTTGCCTGGCAGGAAGACCGTTATATTTGCAAAGGGGATGGCATAGAAGTATTCGAGCCAAAATTTACTTTTCATGGTTTCCGGTATGTGGAAATAACCGGACTGCCGTATCAACCATCGTTGAATGATTTGGAAGGGTTGCGGCTCAATACCGATTTGGTCGATCAAAGTGAGTTTTATTGTTCCAATCCGTTGTTCAATAAAATACAGGAGATTACAGAATGGGCCATGCTGAGCAATGTGTTTAGTGTGCAATCTGATTGTCCGGCCCGCGAAAAATACGGATACGGAGGGGATATGGTCGCAGTTGGCGAGGCGTACATTTACAACTACGACATGGCGAATTTTTACACAAAAACCGTACGTGATTTTGCCCGCGACGCCTTGCCGGACGGCGGTATGACCGAATGCGCTCCCAACATTGGAGTAAACGCGCGCGGAGTTACGGAAGAATCAGGTCCGGTTGGATGGACACTCGCGCATCCGTTTTTACTTCAAAAAGTTTATAAATATTACGGCGATCTGAATCTGGTGAAAGAGCAGTATGATCCGTTGAAAGACCTGGTGAATTTTTATCACCGGAATGTTCCTGATCATATTATCATGGTGGGCATTGGCGACCATAAATGTGTCGATCAAAGACCCACCCCGGTTTCCAGCACTGCGTTTTATTACCATCATGTGAAAATACTGGCTAAAATGGCTGGTTTGCTCGATAAAAAGAAGGATCAGGAGTTTTACGCTGATCTGGCAGAAAAAATAAAAGCTGCTTTTATCAAAGCAGTTGGGCAACACGCTAAAAAGACTCACAGCTATGTAAAAACTCGATTTTTTGATTTATTGAATAATGGGTTAAATTTGAAAAATATTATTAATTTGCGAATTGTGGAACTAAATAAAGTTATACTCTACAGAATCACTCACATTGAGAATATTTCACATATTCTTCAGCATGGCATTACACATAGAGACTCCATTAATAAAAATCCTTTCTATAAAAATATTGGAGACTTAAGCTTGATTGACACTAGGAGTAAGAGAAAAGCAAATATAGACAATGGGGCACTTAATCCTAATAATGACATGGTCACTATTACTTTAGGGGATTTTATTCCTTTTTATTTTGGAGTAAAAATGCCAATGCTTTATGTGGCTCAACATGGGGGAAATTTCGTCGAAAGGCCTACTTCTCCAGCCGATATAGTTTATTTGGGATGTTCTTTGAGTAAAATCATTTCTTCTCAACTCAATTTTTACTTTTCAGATGGTCATGCTACAGACGTGCTCACCTCTTTTTACGACAATTCAAAAATTATTGAACTTGTAAATATTGTTGATTGGGAAGCAGTTAAATCATCATATTGGGGAGGAGCCGAAAACTTAAATATCAAAAGAAAAAAGCAAGCTGAATTTTTAGTTTCAGGAGATTTATCACCTGATTTTATAATAGCCTTTGGATGTTTCAATGAAAACGCCAAAGACAAATTAATTTCTTTAGGTGTAGTTAGTGATAAAATTAAGATTATACCTCAAGCGTATTATTAAAACTAAAGGTCATGATAAAATGTATAACAGGAGATATCTTAGAAAGTAGTGCTGACGCATTAATTAACACCGTAAATACTGTTGGTGTAATGGGAAAAGGTATTGCGCTGCAATTTAAGAAAGCATATCATAATAATTACAAGGCCTACGTTGAAGCCTGTAAAAGAAATGAAATTAAAATAGGCAAGGTGTTCATTGTCAAAGATTCAAACCTAAATTCAGGAACAAAGTACATCATTAATTTTCCAACTAAAAAAGATTGGCGAAAACCGTCTGAATATAGTTTTATTGAAGCAGGTTTAGATGATTTAGTTCGTGTTTTAAATGAATATAAAATAAAAAGTGTTGCTATCCCTCCTTTAGGTGCTGGAAACGGTGGATTAAAATGGGAGAAGGTAAAAAAAATTATAGAACACAAACTAGGTAATCTCGATGTTGATATAATAGTTTTTGAACCAACTCAACATATAAAAGAACAGTTAAAAAAAGAGCGAGTAAAATTGACAGATGCAAGAGCATTGCTACTTTATGTTTTATATGATTTAGTAAAAAACGGAGAGTATGTTTCGGAATTCTCTAGTGAAAAAGTCTGTTATTTCTTACAAAGATTTGGAGCTAAGAAATATTTTAATCTTGAATTTAGTCCAAACTTTTATGGTCCATATTCCGGTAAGGTTCGATTTGTGTTAAATGTGTTGAATGGTAGTTACATAATGGGATATAGTAATATGAACAAAAAACCATTTGAACCACTAACTTTAATTTCAGATGGTTATGATGTAGTAAAAGCTCATATCGAAAGTAAATCTGAGTTAATTAGTATTGCAAAAAAAACGATGGATTTCTTAAATGGTTTTTATTCAGATTTTGCACTTGAACTATTATCGTCAATTGATTATATTACAACAAATCAGAACTCGTTTGAGAAAGAATTAATAAGTAAACAATTGGAAAATTGGAGTGATAGAAAAAGAAGTATGTTTTCAAATCCAAGATATATTGATATCTCCGTTAAACAACTACAAAACGCTGATTTTGAATAAAAAGCACGATTGCTCAACAGGGCCTATATGACTTCGCCTGTCTGTTCGCCAACTCGTTCAGCACTTATCACCGGCATGTACCAGACTTCCATCGGCGCACATCAGCACTACAGTTCGTACAAGGTGTGGCGCGGCATTGAAATGAACCAATGGGACCCCAATCATTTGGGGGTAAAAACGCTGCCGGAAATATTCAAAGCGGCCGGTTATTATACTTTTAACGAAGGCAAAACCCACTATAATTTTGTCTTTTCCAATGAAACCCTATACGACAGAAAGGGTGGAAACGGATTTAAAGGAGCTAAAGATGGCAGCGAATGGAGCGGACGTAAAAAAGACCAGCCGTTTTTCGGCCAGATTCAGCTTACGGGCGATAAATACAAAGATCCTCCAAAAATTGTAACCCCGGAACAGGTTTCCGTGCCTCCCTATTATGTTGATCACCCGGTATATCGTGAAGACATAGCCCGGCATTACAATACCATCCTTAAGATGGACGAAATACTGGGGGAGATTATCGCCAAATTAAAAGAAGATGGACTGTATGAAAACACGGTGATATTCTTTTTTGGCGATCATGGTATGCGTCTGCCCAGGCACAAGCAGTTTGTTTATGAGGGAGGCATTAAAGTGCCCCTGGTAATAGCAGGTCCCGGTATTCCGGTCAACCAGGTGCGGGAAGATTTGGTAAGTGGTATTGACATCAGCGCCACTACTTTGGCCCTGGCCAACATTCGGGTACCGGATAATATGCATGGAAAAAATATGTTTGACGACGATTTTAGCCGGGATTACGTAATCGCTGCCCGCGACCGCATGGATTATACCATCGACAGGATCAGGACGGTGGTAACCGAACGCTACAAGTATATCCGTAATTTTATGACAGACAAGCCTTACATGCAGCCCAACTTCAGGGATGGCTGGGAAACGTTGGAACTGATGCGGCAAATGTACAAAGAAGGCAAGCTCAATGAAGTTCAGGCCCGTTTTTGGAGCGATGAGCGTCCGGCCGAAGAGTTTTACGACCTGCAGGAGGACCCGCATGAAACCAATAACCTGATACATTCGATTAAAAGAGAGCACGCCATGGAGCTGGCCAAACACAGGGACATACTTTACCGGTGGATCATCGAAACCGGTGATAAAGGGCGTTTTCCTGAAAGCGACGATGCCTTGAAAGCCGTTATCGACAGGTGGGGAGATGAGGCGGTAAACAAGGAATACGACAGGGTAAGGGATAAAAAGCAGACAAGTAAATAGCATTTTGCGATGAAATCTGATTTTATCAAAGTTTATTGGAGCCATTTAAAAAGATCATCTTAGTCTTTAACTCAGTTAGTAAGAATAATACTATGAAAATTATTAGCTCATTTTTTGTCATTTTATTTCTTTTGATTACGCACCATACTCATGCACAATCCGATTTCCGCATCGTCTGGCTCGATGAGCTGGATATCGGCAAAGTCACGCAGGACCGAAGTGAACCACATCGAAACAGGAATACACAAGGGAAACCCATTTCGCTGGGTGGGAAAATCTATGAACGCGGACTGGGAACACATGCCAGCAGTACATTTTATATTCACCTGAATGAAGGAACCGAAAAATTCAGTGCCGTAGTCGGCCTCGATGATGCCGTGCGTCACCTGGAAGGTTCCCCTCAGGAGTTTATGATTATCGGCGACGATGAAATTCTCTGGCGCAGCGGTTTGATGGACCAGGTTTCGTACCCGAAGGAAGTAGAAGTCGATCTGAGCGGTGTCGATACATTGCTTTTAATGGTGCGACACGGCAAAGGAAAGTTCAGGGGAGAAGTCAACTGGGCCAACGCAAAATTTGTAGTCACAGGTCAAAAACCGGAAGCATTTATTCCCACAGAGGAACCGTATATTATTTCGCCTGAAATTTCGGAAATACCCCGGATAAACGGCGCATCGCTGTTCGGTGCCCGTTCCGGTTCTCCCTTCTTTTTTAAAGTGCCGGCCTCGGGTGATGAACAACTGATTTACAAAGCTGAAAATCTTCCGGCCGGACTTTCCATCGACTCCAAAACCGGGGTAATTACCGGTAAAACAAGCCAGAGAGGAACGTACGAAGTTCCGGTAACCGTTACCAATTCAAAAGGAAAGGATGAAAAAACGCTGAAAATTGTTATCGGTGATGAAATAGCACTGACCCCGCCCATGGGCTGGAACAACTGGAATGCCTACGGAAAAAATTTCGATGAGAAAACCATCCGCGAAACAGCGGAAGCTTTTGTAGAGCACGGTTTGATAAATCACGGCTGGACGTATGTGAATATGGACGACGGCTGGCAGGGAGAACGCGGCGGAAAATACAACGCCATCATGCCCAATGAAAAGTTTACAAACATGAAAATAATATGTGACGACATTCATGAGATGGGACTGAAAGTCGGTATCTATTCTACACCGTGGAAATTAAGTTATGCCGGTTATATTGGTGGCTCTGCAGATACGCCTGACGGAAAAACGCCTTATGAATACAACGAGTACCAGTCGCGGTTCGGAGTTTATCCGTTTTATGAGGAAGATGCAAAACAGTGGGCCGACTGGGGAATCGATTACCTGAAATACGACTGGCATCCCAATGATTTGGCGCATACCGTGGTCACTCAGGAAGCGCTTCTGGAATCCGGACGCGACATTGTGTTCAGCCTTTCCAATTCGTCGCCCATTTCGGAGGTGGATGAATTGAGCAAACATGCCAATGCATGGCGCACCACCGGCGATATCATCGATACCTGGGGCTCGGTTTATTCGATTACCCAACAAATGGCCGACTGGCCTGAATATTCCCGTCCCGGCCACTGGAACGATGCCGATATGCTGGTGGTGGGATGGCTGGGCGCGGGGCACGGACATTTGCACCCCACAAGGCTGACGCCCACCGAGCAATATACACACATCAGCCTGTGGGCTATGTTTTCTTCGCCCTTGCTGCTGGGTTGCGACCTTACCAAATTAGATGAGTTTACCGTAAGTTTACTGACAAACGACGAGGTAATTGCCATCAATCAGGACCCGCTGGGAAAAGGCGCTGAACGGATTTACCAGGATGGACTAATTGAAATATGGAAAAAAGAGTTGGCAGACGGCAGCACCGCAATCGCACTTTGTAACTTTAAACTGCAGGATACCAAAATGAAACTCAACTGGCAACTGGCCGGCCTCAGTGGAAAACAAACCGTGCGCGATGTCTGGCGTCAAAAAGATATTGGAGAATTCGAAGATAGCTTTACGGAAACAATTCCGGGTCACGGTGCACTGCTTTTGAAGTTAAGTAAATAATGGGGTTAAAACCCCTTGTTCATGGGCCATTGTATCAACCCGTTCACTGAAGTGAACGGCAATGATTATGCATCAATTTCGAAGATAACACTATTCTTTGCCGTCTGCTTTCTGCCCGTCAGGCATGTTGGTGTCTGACGGTTAGAGTAAATTTAATGATTACGGCTTTAGCCACATTTGAATTATATATGAACGGGTTGATTCAGTTAGTTTTTAAATAAGTTGAAGGGGACAGAATAAATGATTTGTGAAGCGAAGCATGACCTGACAGCGTCGGATAATAGAAAAACCTGAATTTGCAGTTCCTAAATTTTTTGTTCTTATATTTACCTCGTATTTCTAACCAGCCGTATTGGCTTCGCGAGCACTTCGGGGTGCATGAATTCTAATATGTAATAGGATTTCAGCAGAGCCCGTGCCGCCAAAGGCTGTATTGGTCCGATTTATCGGGGAAGGACTGCCTGCCCGGTATTTTTTCGGGGAGCTCAACGAAATTAATTAATAAGGCTAAAAATTATCAATGGGCGAACAAACAAGTGATTATGACCTGGTTAATCAGCTTCAAAATGGAGATTTGGAGGCATTTGATAAAATCTTCAGGAAATACAGCGACCGCTTGTATGGATTTGCTTTGAAATATTTAAAGTCAAAGGAAGAAACAGAAGGGCTGGTTCAGGATGTTTTTTTAAAAATTTGGGAAAACCGTAAAAACCTTAAAAAAGAATCTTCTTTAAAGGCCTATCTGTTTACCATTGCCTATCACAGAATGTGTAAAATTTTTAGAAAAAAACGCATCCATAAGAATTTTCAGGATGAAATTTCAGCAACTGAAAATGAAAAATCAACCATGGATGAGCACCAATTGGAATATAAAGCAACACTTGAGCAGGTGGATTTACTCATTGAAAAACTGCCTGACAAACAAAAAGCCATATTTATTAAAAGCCGCAAAGAAGGTAAAAGTACCAAAGAAATTGCAAAAGAAATGAACCTGGCGCCTGGTACCGTTGATAACCAAATATCTGCTGCTTTAAAGTTTTTACGTAAGCACATCTCAGAAAATAATTTTGCTATGCTTTTGTTTTTCGCTGTATTTATTCAATAAGTGATATTGATAAGTTATACATTGTCAAGTATTTATAGTTTCGTTCCAGAATTTTTTATAAAAAAGGTCATTTTTTTCCGTGAGATTTTTCAGCGAACTGACTATTACTATTAAATGGAATCATAATGATTTTTAAAGATTAAGGATATTGGATAGTAGGAGTAGGAGGTAGTAGTTACAAAAATCCTCCTTGAAATACAGGAGGGTTTTAATTTAGAAAAAATGATAAAACAATCAGATATAGAAATTCTGGAACGCTTTAGCAAAG
>CAZAMT010000084.1:3538-14007 GCA_964486145.1 uncultured Bacteroidales bacterium | reverse complement strand
TCTTTCCACTTAAATTACAGTAGAACCTACAAATTGAAGCATTTGGTGATGTTATGTTTTTTTTTCATCCCGGCAAAAATGGTTTCAGCATGTATCATACTGAATAGCTGTATGAATTACTTTTCAGGTTTTGAAGTTTTTTAACCAGTTCTTCCTCTTCTTCGGAAATATTTTTTGGTATACTCACCTTAATTAATAATAGCAAATCACCAAATTGCCCTGATTTATTAAATACCGGCATACCTTTGCCCTTTAACCTTAGTGTAAGGTTCGGTTGTGAACCTTTTGGGATTTTCACATTGAGTTTACCTGTGATGGTATCTACCTGAGCTTGTCCGCCAAGAATGGCTGTATAGGCATCCACCTGTAACGAAGTCTTTAAATCGTTACCTGAACGCTCAAATTTGTTATTCGGAGCTATTTGGATGTTTACATAGATGTTGCCACGAACCCCACCACCGGTTCCGGCTCCTCCTTTACCTTTGATGCGTAATTCCTGTCCATCATAAGCACCGGGTTTAATGTTTATCCGTAACTTTTCATTGTTCACATTCAGAATTCTTGATGTTCCGTGGTATGCTTCTTCCAGAGTGATTTTTAAGGTCGACTGATAATCCTGACCTTTTAATCCACCTGTACGGTACTGTTGCTTACCGGAGCTGAACCCGCCTCCGAAAAATGCATTGAAAAAGTCGGAAAATTCTTCGCCACCAAAAACATCATTTAAATCGCCCTGGAAATGATATTGCCTACCTCTTTGTTGACCGCTAAACTGCGACCAGTCAAAGTCGCCGGTATTCTGATATTGATTCCAGTTCATTCCAAGCTGGTCATATTTTTTTCGTTTTTCCGGATCTTTTAGTACCTCATAAGCCTCACTGATTTCTTTAAATCTGTTTTCGGCATTCTTGTCATCCGGGTTTTTATCCGGGTGATATTTTACAGCTAATTTGCGGTAAGCTTTCTTTATTTCATCCTGACTGGCGGATTTAGATACCCCTAATATGTTGTAGTAATCTTTATATTCCATAATGCCACTTAATTGTACATTTTCGTAATGTCAAGTCATGCAAAATTTAAACCATCGATCGGTTTCTGTAATCGAATGTCAGTATGTCTTTATTTTGCTACTCTATCAGTGGTGAATTACATAAAAATTACTTAATGAAAAGCATACGGATGACAAAGTGGCATGCACATGGTGGTGGTAAATGCTTTTTTAAGAGGGGAGAATAAAAAAACTGCAATTTAAGAACGAATACATCCTCGCAATTGCAGTTTTTCAGAAATATCATATTTTTTAGATTAAAGCCATGTTCTTAAGACTTTTACTGACTTTTAAATCATATTTAAGTGCATTTTCCTCCTTTAACCTGAACTTAAGTTTATTGTCAACAATTAAAAAACTGATTGCAGCTCCGTCATTCACAAGGTTTTGTTTCTCACCAACGATGAGGGTGCCCTTTCCAACCGCATTGTTGATGTTCAACATGGAAGAGCTTTTGCCAGATGATACAAAGAGGATGTGGCATTGTGAAATTTCATTCACATCATTAAATGTTTTTACAACAACATTTTGAGAACCAACTTTTTTGTTACTTACAAATGATTTCAGACTTTCTTCAATATCACTTTTTCCATAGATACCGATGATAAAATCGCCTGATTTTACTTCTTCCGGCCATTCAACCAGCCTTGAAAAGTTATAGATAAATAATGCCTGTGCATCGCTTACCTGTGCATGCAAGCTCAAGGTAAAGTTAATTAACAGAAATACACTAAATGATAAAATCAATCTCTTCATATCCTTACGTTTTATAAAAGTTTTATTATTTCGTTACGGTAACGGGTAAATGTTTAAATAGTTAACTATTTTACATTATCGGTTGTTTTTATGATACAAATGGACGTTTTATTGTGACGAATACCAGATGATTGATATTTTTCACAATAACAGGAATCTGCAATGCAAAAAGGATCATGATTACTTTAATCATGATCCTTTTTTTACAGTTAAATTTGAAGGGTATTGTTAAAATTTTATTCCCATTACCATTACGTCATCTACTTGCGAATAGTTACCTTTCCAGTCATTATAATTTTGGAGCATTTTTTCTTTTCGCTGTTCCATGGGTAGCGGTTCAATATCAATGAGTAGCTTTTTAAATCTTTTGGAAAGAAATTTTTTCATTTCTTCTCCACCCAGTTGGTCTGCATAACCATCCGAAAACATGTACATCGAATCCCCTTTCCCAATTTGGATCGACTGTGTGGTAAACGGTGTTCCCTTGCTAAAGTATCCTATGGGTGATTTGTCTCCCTTGTACACTGTAATATCACCTTCATGTACGATATAGACGGGGTTTTTGGCACCGGCGTATTCAATTAGATTTTTTTCCCTGTTCATTTTAAGAAGTACCATATCCATCCCTTCCCGAATATCTTGCATGCTATCGCCTCCGCTCTGGTGCAATACCTTTTTAACTTTTTCACTAAGTTGACTAAGTATTTCTCCCGGCCCTTCTTTATAACTTTTATTAACAATTTCATTGAGTATGGCTACTCCGAGCATACTGATTAAAGCGCCTTGCACTCCATGTCCTGTGCAGTCTGCAACGGCAAGGAAAAGGTTTCCACCACGTTTTTCCATCCAGTAAAAATCACCACTGACAATGTCTTTAGGCATGTCCAGGATAAAGTATTCCGGAATTTCACTGATAATATAATCATCTGGTGGCATAGCTGCACGTTGGATGAAGCTGGCTGCTTTAATATTATCAGTAATCAACTTACTTTGTTTGGAGATTAAATTGTTTTTTTGGGTTAACTTCTCGTTGGCTTTTTTCTTTTGAATAACCTGTACACGCAGTAAAATTAAAACTGCAAGAATTAACAATATGACTATTCCAAGAGACATGACAACGGTACGTTGTTTTTGAATTTGGTCGTTTTTATTTTGAAGTTTTAAACTGTTTATTTTATTGTCTTTTGCACGTCTTTCTGCTTCCAACTCAACAAGTTGTTTTTGACGCATTACTTCTTCGGTGAGCAATTTGATTACATCGTTACTGTTGTTTGTTTCTGAAACAGCCTGTTTTTCGCTCAATGGTTCATCAACGTTTATGCCTGAAAATCCTGAACTGGCAAGCAATCGTTCAAATTCATCCGCTTTTTCATTTTTATTGGTTTCCCTGTAAATTTCAGTAAGTGCTTTCAGGTTTTTTGCGGCTACTTCCGGAAGGTTATTTGTTTCAGCCAGTTCTTTACTTTGCTCAAAATAATCTATCGCTCTGTCGTTATCTTCTATTTCGTGGTATGCCTTTCCTAAATTAAACAAAGAAATGGCTTTACCTGCTTCGTAATTGCTGGTTGTTTTATAATTCAGAGATTTTTCATAATACGAAATGGCTTTTCGAATTTTGTTTTGGTTGTAATTGAGATTTCCTAAATTGTTTAATGCCATGGAAGCCTCTTTCTGGTTTCCGTTTTTTTCTTTGAGTTCAACCGATTTTTTCATAAATTCCTCTGCATTATCAAATTGTCCCAATTCATAATACGCAACACCCATTTTGTTGTAGGTTGAACCCAATTCGTCTTCATTACCAAGTTGTTCGTTGAGTTCAGCAGCTTTTTGATAGGAGTCGATTGACTTTTCAAGAAATTTTTGTTTGTAATAGATATTTCCCATGTTATCCATTACCATTGACAGACCAGCCTTATCGTCCAGTTCTCCCTTCACCTCAGCGGATTTTTCGTAATAATCCAATGCGTTCTGGTAATCATAAGTATTTTCGTAGACATTACCAATTTTCGAATAACCATCACTGACTCCTTTTTTATCTCCAATTTCATTTTTTACCTCTATGGATTTTTCGTAATGATCAATGGAGCTTTCAACCTCACCCGAATCAAGGTAAACATCACCCATACCCTCGTACAAATTGGCTACATTGGGTTTGTTATCTTGTTCTTCTTCAATCATCAACGATTTTTGAAGATATTCAAGGGCTTTGGCATGCTGATCTGCTTCTCTTAGTTTGCTTGCAATTTCAGCATAAACAATAGACTTTTCAATGCGATCTTCTTTGTCATCGAGCTTTGCAAGGGTGTCTTCATACGTTTCGATGATGTTTTTTGAAAGATCTTGCTTGTTTGATAGATCTTCAGGTGTTTTTTCCTCAGCAACAACCTCCGTGGTGGTTACATTTTCAGAGGCTGTTTCCGGAGTAGATTTTTCAACAGATTTTTCTCCAGTTCGTTTTGTATTCTCTTTTTTTTGATCTTCAAGAGATTTCACTCCCAGTGTTGTTTCAATCACCTGCATTTGTAAGCGCGGATATTCTTCATACGGCATTATTTGCGCAGCTTTTTGGAATTCCTTCATAGCTGCTGCATACTGTTGGAGATCAAAAAGACTGTCGCCCCGGGTTACGTGTTGTTGATATAACGTAGCTTTGTCTTGATTGACATCAATGGGAGTTGCTGTGAGACCATTGTTTGCGGGTTCTGCATACGATAATGTCAGTCCGGTAATCAAAAAAATGAACAATAATACTTTTCTTAATCCATCATGCTTCATCACTAATTTTCGTTTTATTTTTTGGGTTTTTGAGTTCATATCACATATCCTTTAATGTTGCTTTATATCAAAAAATACCTGAATATGTTACATAATTGCACCTAAATTATTTATAACAAGTAATATGTAAGGTTATTTCCGGAAATCGTGCATATTAATAAATGAATAGTGCTACTATTGCACAACGTACAATTTGGTTAGAATTCAGAAACTATTTAACCTAATTCAAAGGGTTTAAAATGAAATGTTAACATCGAATTGGTATGAAATGGTTTCTGCAAACAAATACGCGTGTATATTCTAATCGCAGATGTGCCTTTGTATGTAACTATACGGGCAATTTTAAATGGATTTGGGAGGTTTTAATAAATAATTCATTTGATGGTTGTTATCCATAAAAAATATGCACTATTTTCGCTTCAAAAGGAATAACCATGAAATTAAAAATAATACTTATTTTGTTTGCAATAACCGCGAGCATTCAGATAAAAGGAAACGCATCAAAAAAAATATTGGTTTATACTTTTGTTGGAGAAGGTTACGTACATGACAATATTTCACATAGCGAAAAGGCAATACAAAAACTGGGAAGAGAAAACGGATTTCAGGTTGATATCCGGAGAAATCCGGAAGTTTTTCATCAGGATTCAATTAAAATATACGATGCTATCGTGTTTGCAAATACGAATGAGCAGGCTTTTTTAAGGGATGAGCAGCGACTTGCTTTTAAGAGGTATATCCAGGCAGGAGGGGCATTTGTGGGAATCCATGGAGCATCAACCTCCGAAGCGCAATGGCCGTGGTTTGTTTCTATGGTTGGAGGAACATTTGTGAGGCACCCTAAGTTCCAGCAATACAAGTTAAAAGTAATTGATAAGGTACATCCTTCAACATCGTTCATCAGGAAAGACTGGTTATGGGAGGATGAATGCTATTTCATGAATTATCTTAATCCGGCTATGCATGTGTTGCTTGCAGCAGATTTATCAACGGTTGTTGATGATAAAATGGATGACTATCCCGGCAAAACATTCGGTGATTTATTCCCTGCAGCATGGTACCAGTTTTTTGACGGTGGCAAGCAATGGTACACCGCTCTGGGGCATGATCCCAAAAGCTATGAAGATCCGGTTTTTCTAAATCATATCCTGGAAGGAATTTTATGGGCAATCAATGATACGGAACTTGATTACTCGAAGGCCAGAGCGAGAAAAATTATTCTAATACAAAAAGAACAATAACTAAAAAAATCAATTATGAACAACAAATTACACTTATTTACCATTGTTTTTATGGTATTGCTAATGTCATGTAATCAATCTAAAAACACGCAATCAATGAATACATTTACCGGTGCTAAAGGCGAAGTAAAGTTAATAAATTTGCAACCTGGCCACTTTCATGCGGCACTTGTGCAAAAGACAGCACTCCCTCAGATCAATGATACTGTATATGTTTATGCCTCCGGCGGGCCGGAACTGGAAAATTACCTTGGCATTATTGAAGGTTATAACATACGACAGGAGAAACCAACTAAATGGACTGAAATAGTATATGAAGGTGATGATTTCTTTGAAAAAATGTTGGAGAAAAAGAATGGAAATGTGGTGGTTATTTCAGGAAACAATCGAGATAAAACAGAATACATTCATGGATGTGTAAACGCGGGCTTACATGTACTTGCAGATAAACCTATGGCCATCAACACCAATGATTTTCAGTTGTTGAAGGAGGCATTTGATTTGGCTCAACAGAATGATGTATTGCTTTATGATATCATGACGGAGCGATTTGAAATCACAACCATGCTTCAAAAAGAAATGTCTCTTATCCCATCGGTTTTTGGTGAACTGGTGAATGGAACAGAGGAGGAACCCGCTGTTACAAAAGAAAGTGTGCATCATTTTTTTAAATATGTTTCCGGTAAAGAAATTGTCAGACCCGGTTGGTTTTTTGATGTAAAACAGCAGGGTGAGGGAATTGTGGATGTGACCACACACCTTGTTGATTTGATTCAATGGGAGTGTTTTCCTGAGATTACACTGGATTATCAAAATGATGTTGAGATTACATCAGCATATCGTTGGCCTACAGTCTTGAGTAAGGAGCAATTTGCACGGGTTACCCGATTAGATGCTTACCCGGATTACATTCGACATTATATGATAAATGACTCGTTGATAGGTATATATGCAAATGGTGAGATAAACTATACATTGAAAGGCAAACACGCAAAGGTTGTTGTTAAATGGAATTACGAGGCTCCGGCCGGAACAAAAGATACACATTTCTCAATTATGAGAGGTACAAAAGCCACGTTGGTTATCAGGCAGGGTGAAGCCGAAAATTATGAAACTGTGCTGTATATTGAACCGGAAGAAGGCTTTAAGACAGATGTTGCGGATGGTTTGGCAACTGATTTTAATACATTACAGGAAAAATACCCCGGTATTTCACTGGAAGAAACAAGCACCGGGTGGAAACTAAATGTGCCCGATCGCTATAAAGTAGGGCATGAGGCGCATTTTGGACAGGTAACTGAAAAGTTTTTGGGTTTCCTTATTGATGGAGAGTTGCCCGAATGGGAAGTTCCTAACATGATTGCAAAATACTACACAACAACCAAAGCATTGGAACTTGCAGTGGAATTAAATCCTGAAAAAAACAAATAGGTAAAAACTCCTTTTAAACCGGAACTTCAACGTACATTCACTCGTGGCGTTGACAAAGGCATTGGTTTTGGTGTTGCAAGTTATTTTAACTTATGGCTTCCACCGGGCATTCGCTTTCGCAAATACGGCAATTGGTGCAATCCTCTTCAATTATTTTTGCCTTTCCATCTTCCATAACAATGGCATTTGTTGGGCATACATCAACACAGGCTTCACAACCCGTGCATAATTCCTGATTCACTTTTGGGTAATCCATGATAGCTAATTTTGAATGGTTTTTAAATTTTCCCAAACATTTTTGAGAAGTTGACTTGTTTCTGAACCCGGGGCATATTCAACGATCGATTTGCTTTCAATCATGGCTTCAACCATTTTTATATCGAAAGGCAATTCGGCCAGCAGTTGAATACTTTCCGATGTTAAAAAGTTTTTAATTTCTTTACTCATCTCAAGGTTGATGTCGTATTTATTGATAATCGCAAACATGTCAATGTTAAATGCCCGAATAAGTTTAACTAACCTTTTGGCATCATGCAGCCCTGATTTTGATGGTTCAATTACAATGAGGGCGATCTGGGTGCCGGAGAGGGAAGAAATTGCAGCACAACCAATACCGGGTGGCCCGTCGTTGATGATGAAATGTGCGTTTGTTTCCTGTGCGATTTCTTTTGATCGTTTTCTGATTTCGGTGACAAGTTTACCTGAATTCTCTTCTCCGGGGCCCATTTCGGCATGGACCATTTTTCCAAACCGGGTATCCGAAACATACCAGAAATTATTCGTGCTTCGTGTGGAGGTAATGGCAACCGATGGACAAACCCGTTCGCATAGCCTGCAACCTTCACACTGGTGAGGATTTATTTCCAAACCACCGGGGTTTTTATAATGAATTGCATTGAACCGGCAGTAATTTTTGCAAATTGCACAGTTGGTACATAATTCGGTATCGATTTCAACTATCCATGATCCTTCAAATACGTGCTCTTCTTTGATAACCGGCTTGAGAATAAGAAATAAATCCGCAGCATCAACATCATTGTCACAAAAAACCGTTTGTTTTGCCAGGGTCGCCAGTCCGGCCGTTACACTGGTTTTACCGGTGCCTCCTTTACCACTTAAAATAGTTATTTCCTTCATGAATTAAAAATTCGCTTTCAATTTTAAGAATCATGTTCGTATATTCCTTTTCAATATCTTCCGGTATGTTGTCAAGCAATGCTCCGGTAGCATAGTTGGATGCATATGATGGACTAAAAGGTATTTCACCCAGTATTTTGATTTCATTTTCATTCAGATATCGGTATACATCACGATTGCCTAATCCTGCCTTATTTATAATGACCTGAAACGGTTTATTTATTTTTTTTAATAATTTTATGGTAAGTTGTAAATCATGCAGGCCAAAAGGTGTTGGTTCGGTGACGAGGATGACCAAGTCAGCATCGGAGACGGATTCAACAACCGGACAGGTTGTGCCGGGAGGTGAGTCAAATATAACAATTTCCGATGTTGGTGAAATTTCTTGTTTCACTGCTTTTATCATCATTGTTTGCATGGCTGATCCGATTTTAAGGCTACCCTGTACAAGGCCCAACCCAATGCCGGTATTGTAATTTGAAATGGTTCCCAATGGTTTATGAATTTCCGAAATTGCACCATAGTTGCAGGCTACTTTACATGCACCGCATGAATGACACAGGTCAGCGTTAACTTCTGCAAACTGCGCTGAAGGCAAAACAACAATTGCATTGAACTCGCAATATTCTGCACACTTTCTGCAGAATGTACATTTTTCAGTATTGATCACCGGCACCTGCTGATAAATGTCCTGTTCGTTCTCTGGCTTGTAATTTCCAAAGAAAATTGCATCATTTGGCTCTTCTACATCGCAATCAACAAGCTGAACGTTTTCACAAACGTATTGGTGTAAAAAGTAGAACAGGTTTACAGCAACCGTGGTTTTACCGGTTCCGCCTTTTCCACTGGCGATGGCAATTTTAAAGGGCATAAGATTATTTTTTAACGTTGGTTCTCAGTCTTTTGCCGCGTCCAATTCCACCGCCGCTTTTTCTACGAAGTCCCAGTCCGGTTCCGAGTTTTTCGAGCAGACTTTGGTCATTGGGCTTTTTATCGGAGCCAAGTTTTCTTCCCGTTTTTGGTCCTTTTCCTTCAGGGCCTGTTTTATCTAAATTTGGCATAGCTAAACGTTTTTAAACAATTTGTTTGATTATGTCATTCACTGATTGATTTTCGTTTTGAATGATGACAAGTTGAATATTAAATTTATCCAGAAGTTCTTTGGCTTTTGGGCCAAAATCACCGGATATTATCTTCTTAACTTTCAACTCAATCATTTTTTCAGCAGCTTTGGTGCCAGCGCCGCCGGTTGCGTTTTTAAATTCATTTTCAATAAACTCTGTATTACCAGTTTCTTCATCCACAATACAAAACCACCCGGCTCTTCCGAATCTCAAATCAAAACCGGTATCCCCTGTATTGCCTTTGCTTGTTATTACCGCTCGTTTCATGTTATATTATATTATTTAATTTTTAAATGTTTAATATTTTGGGATTTACACATCGCGCATTTGCTTTTCTCTAATATCAATGGAATCGTGAACCGGGCGTGGCAATCATCACAGATGTACCAGTTTTCGTCAAAGCAGGCATTACCAAATACCGTTTTTATTTCTTTGACCTCAACAAATGCCCGGGCTATTTTTCTTCTGGCACTTTCATATATTCGGGCAAATGTTGGTCTGGATATATCCATAAGTTTAGCTGCTTCTTCATGGTTCAATAAGTCGTAATCTGCAAGCTTTAAGGCCTCATACTCCTCATACAATAAATCGATACTTTCCTGCTGGTTGTGTTGAGTTCCATACGGATAATACCCTTTAAATGATGGTGGAGCTACAAGTTTCCGTGGCCTTGTTTTTCTTGGCATGGCAACAAATTTATATACAAATATAATGAGAATATTCTCACAAAACAATAAAATAAATAAAATTCCTTTCCACGTAATTATACTGAGGACAAAAATTGACTGTTGTTGATTTTTTACACGGTCGATATTTTTTATTACTTATGAAATGTACTGTAAATCAGTTATATGAGTTTTAAATGTTTTGTCAGGTTTTCATGGTATGTATCTTGAATCTTATTAATACATATGGAAATGAATGCATGTAAGACCGATTTTTTAAAGTTGATAACAT
>CAZAMT010000084.1:0-3438 GCA_964486145.1 uncultured Bacteroidales bacterium | reverse complement strand
TTAATACATATGGAAATGAATGCATGTAAGACCGATTTTTTAAAGTTGATAACATTATAAACATCAAATCATGAAGTACATTTATAATTTTGAAAATTTAGATAGTTCAAAGGTTAAGGAAGTAGGAGGGAAAAATGCTTCGCTTGGCGAAATGGTTCAGCAACTAAAATCAAAGGGTATTCGTATTCCCGATGGTTTTGCAACTTCAGCTGATTGTTACTGGCATTTTATTGAAGAAAATGAGCTAAAGAAAACATTAAAAGAATTGCTGGACGATCTTAATTCGGAAAACCTCAATAAGCTGGAGGAAACGGGTGAAAAAATCAGGAATATGATTCTAAACGCGAAGATCCCGGAAGATATTGAAAAAGAGCTGAAGCAAGCATATCAGGAACTGAAAGAAAGAGAAGAGTCACTTACCAGTGTTGCCGTGCGCAGCAGTGCTACTGCCGAGGACCTGCCGACTGCCAGTTTTGCCGGACAGCATGAGTCTTACATGAATATTAAAGGGCAGGAAGAATTAATGAATGCCTGGAAAAAATGTGTAGCCTCACTATTTACAAATCGAGCTATAAAATACCGTGAAGAAAATGGTTTTGATCACATGAAAGTGGCGCTCTCGGTAGGTGTGCAAAAAATGGTACGATCTGATAAGGCTTCTGCCGGCGTGGCATTTACACTGGATCCTGAAAGTGGCTTTCGTAATGTGATCTTAATAAATGGTACCTGGGGTCTTGGAGAAAATGTTGTTCAGGGAACCGTGCGAACCGATGAGTTTTATTTGTTCAAAAACGCTTTAAAAAATGATAAAAGGGCGATTCTTTCCAAAAAAGTTGGTACAAAAAAGAAAATGATGGTGTATGCCGAAGATAAAGAAAAGAATGAAACCATTAAAAATGTTGATACACCAGAAGAAAAAAGGAAACAACTGGTATTATCGGATAACGAATTAACCGAGTTGGGTAAATGGTGTTTTATCATCGAAGAACATTATGATAAGCCTATGGATATTGAATGGGCAAAGGATGGTGATTCAGGAGAACTTTATATTGTGCAGGCCCGCCCGGAGACGGTGCATTCGGCAAAGAAGGAAAAAACCAAACTAAAAAAATATGATATCCAGGCAAATGGTAATGAACCAATTATTTCTGCTATTGGCATTGGTGATAAAATAGCTGCCGGAAAAGCAAGGATACTTGAATCACCGGATGAAGCCGATAAAATTGAAGATGG
Source organism: uncultured Bacteroidales bacterium (assembly GCA_964486145.1). Classification (GTDB taxonomy): domain Bacteria; phylum Bacteroidota; class Bacteroidia; order Bacteroidales; family JAAAOM01; genus CAZAMT01. The sequence goes on along the minus strand of CAZAMT010000084.1, from coordinate 2,205 downwards.
CGATGTACTGATCACTGAAATCACGAATCCTGATTGGGATCCTATAATGAAAAAAGCATCAGCCATTGTTACAAACAGTGGAGGACGTACGAGCCATGCTGCCATTGTTGCACGAGAGCTCGGAGCGGTAGCTGTAGTAGGAGCAGGAAACGCGACCGAAGAAATTAAGGACGGCCAGGAAATTACAGTTTCAAGTGCCAAAGGCAATGAAGGTCTTATATATGATGGCATCCTTGAATGGGATGAGGAAGAGATTGATATTAAAAAACTTGGAAAACCAAATACCGAAGTGATGATGATTCTCGCCAATCCTGGCACGGCCTTTAGTAATGCCATGTATCCTGTAGACGGAGTAGGACTGATGAGGCTGGAATTCGTAATCAATGGCTCTATTAAAGTGCATCCGATGGCTTTGGTAAATTTTGATGAAGTTGAAGACAACGAAGCAAAAAAGGAAATTGAGGAGATTACCATAGGATATAAGGATAAAAAGAAATATTTCACTGAAAAGTTATCGATGGCAGTTGGCACCATTGCTGCAGCTTTCTATCCGAAAGATGTAATTGTTCGTATGAGCGATTTTAAAACCAATGAGTATGCTGATTTGATTGGTGGTAAACAGTTTGAACCCGAAGAAGAAAATCCAATGGTAGGGTTTCGGGGTGCCTCAAGATACTATCATGATAAATACAAGGAAGGTTTTGCATTGGAATGCGAAGCAATGAGAATTGTCAGAGAAGATATGGGGCTTTCAAATGTGAAACTGATGATCCCTTTCTGCCGAACAGTAGAAGAAGGGAAAAGAGTTCAAGAAGTTATGGCCGAAAACGGGTTAAAACGTGGTGAAAACGGACTTGAACTTTACGTAATGACTGAAATTCCCAGCAATATCATGGAAGGTGAAGCATTTGCTGAAATTTTCGATGGATTTTCCATAGGTTCAAACGATCTGACGCAGCTAACTTTAGGAATTGACAGAGATTCTGAGATTGTTAGCGAACTGTTTAATGAAAAAAATAAGGCAGTGAAAAGTATGATTTCTAAGGCCATAGATTCTGCTAAAGATAATCATCGTAAAATCGGCTTGTGCGGACAGGCACCCAGTGATTTCCCGGAATTTGCACAGTTTCTGGTAGAAAAAGGCATTGATAGCATTTCTTTTAATCCAGATGCTGTTGCCAAGGGAATTGAAAATATCGTAAAGGCAGAAAAATAACGCATAGAAATCATAAAAAATTATTCATAAGAGGTTGTCGGGAAAGGCAGCCTTTTTTGGTGTTCTTCATTTGTTCCAATCGGTTTTTTATTTAAGACATTTTTATCTTAAAACTGTTCGAAAACGCACACCGCTGTATCAAAGCGTACGGAAATTACATGGCATATATCTGTTAAAAATTTTTTAAGATATTGATATAGAGAATAATATAAAGTTTGGCACGTTAAATGTTAAATTACCTGTAAACAACGAAAAAATAATAACAAAAACGGAGATAACCATGAAAACATTCAACAAAAACATTAAAAGCATTTTAACCAACATCGGTTTTATATTTTCCATCCTTATGGTGGCAGGTTTTTCAGTAAATGCTCAGAAATCTTTTGATCAATTAAATCTCAGAAATTTGTTAAAAACCGAAATGGAAACGATGAACGTAGTTGCAACTGAAAATGTAGCCACAGCAGTTGTAAAACTAGACCTGTATGCCAATTCTCTGGATTTTGTGATTGAAGAATCATTGAACGTAGAAGAGTGGATGACAAACAGTTCTGAGTGGATAAACAGTGAAAACGAGGTAGCAGATGTAGCCACAGAACAGGAAATTGATTTGGAAAACTGGATGAGCTCTGATTGGGCTTTAACTGCAGGTTTGAGTAATGAATCTGTTTTGGAAGAGGAAATCACACTTGAGGATTGGATGACAGGTTTTACCTTAGAAAATTTGCAGATGGAAAAGGAACCTGAACTCGAAGCGTGGATGTATACAGTTGAAAGCTGGAAATAAATTTATGGTTACATCTCCGTAACAGGATAAATAAACACATGTATTGATGACCCCGGAAATCCCGGGGTTTTTCTTTTTTGCACATTAACATTAAGATAATTTTTTCTTCGCCTGCTCAACCAACGCTTCAAATATTTTCCGTTGTCTTTTCATCAATGGGTAACTCGGCAAATTCGAGCTCGAAACCCACTTTCCGAAGGTT
>CAZAMT010000083.1:0-14061 GCA_964486145.1 uncultured Bacteroidales bacterium | reverse complement strand
AAACTGTGATAATTACCTAACCTGCCCTATTCATAAGTTATAATATTAATTTATGACACAGCAGAGCTTGTGCCGCCAAAGGCTGCATTAGCCCGATTGTAAATAATTTATGAATTAATAAGGCTAAAATTTTAAATAATTCAACTTATTTTAGTGACTATCATGTTTTTAATTTAAAATTATTATATCTTTGCACAAGATTTGAAATGTTGTGAATGAATAAGCTTCCGATGAGTATCCCTTGTATGGTTGATTAACTTCTCTTCTTTCTAAATCTGACACTGTTACTATTTGATAATTTAAAAATGCAAATATGTTGGTGTCTAAATAATTTATTTTTTTATTAAACAATTTTTAAAAATGAACATTTACGTAGGAAACCTTTCTTACAAGGTCAATGAAAATGATTTAAAAGAGATTTTTGAGGAATATGGAGATGTATCCTCAGTAAAAATCATTACCGACAAATACAGCGGTAGAAGTAAAGGATTTGGTTTTATTGAAATGGCAAACGATGCTGAAGCAAATAAGGCTATTGAAGAACTAAACGAAGCTGAATTAGACGGAAGAAACATGCGTGTAAACCAGGCTAGAGAAAAGACGGAAAACAACCGAAGAAATTTTAACCGATAGTATATTTTATCATGAAAGGCACAGTTAAATGGTACGATGGAACCAAAGGATATGGTTTCATTGCAACCGAAGATGGACAGGACATATTCGTCCACCGTTCCGGAATCTCAAATTCTTATGAAGGATTGGAACCAGGTCAGGATGTTACTTTTGAAACAAAACAAGGTGACCGCGGTCTGATTGCAATCGAAGTACAGAAAGCATCATAAATAAAGTAGAAAATTTAAAATCCTAAAATCCTGACCAAGTTACATTGGTCAGGATTTTTTTTGAGAATTAACTCATCCCGGTAACAGGTAAATTCCAACCCGCCGGTCATTATTTTTCAAATCATCAAAAAATTAACTTTTTCTTAAAGTGTAATATGAACCGTTCATATGTATTTTTGTCATATCTTTTAGTTTTTAATGGCTTTTAGGTGATGGAAAAAAATAATATGAACAATGGTTCTTCTGGAAAGGAGTTATTGCCTGTTTACAAGGAGTTAGCGGATATTCCCGGTTTGCTGGTATATTATGACGGTCGCATAAAATATAAACAAAATGGAAAGGCTAAAAAAATCAGTAAGCAGGAAGATAAACGTTTTGTCACTCATCTCGGTAAAAAATACTATGTCCACAGACTGGTAGCAAGGGCATTTGTTCCCAATCCCGATCATAAAGAGCTGGTTGTCCATAAAGATGGTAACAGCAAAAACAACCACTTCAAAAACCTTTTCTGGGCCAATCAGGGGGAAGCACAAACCCATAACCATAAAATAGGAAAGTTAAAACCAACCTATGCCAAATTAACTCGTGAACATGTTGATTTTATCCGGTCGCAACTTAAAAAAGGAATTCCCGGATCCATTCTCGCAAAGCAATTTAATATATCCGAAATGCAAATTACCCGCATCAAACGTCATGAGAACTGGAAGTAAAACATTTGCTTTTGTCAGGATAAAGCATCCGGTGATCGCACGGCAATCTTTATTTATCCGCAATTAAGAATTACTATCAATCTTCCTTGATATCCTTAATATTCAATTGAAGTGTTTTTTGGCCGAGGTAATCATTTTCTGCAATGGAATATGCAATGTCAAAAGGAATACCCCTTTTTAAAAGATGGAAATGGTGTGCCTGGTTAAAAGCAATAGCAGGAACTGCCTGGAATGGGTTTTCTTCCTGGATGAGGCTTAACTTTAGATGTTCCTTTGTGCTGCCAACAATTCTACCCTCACCATTGTCAACAACATCTTCAGTAAAAAATACCGGCGGCATATTTCCCGGACCAAAAGGCTCAAATTGTTTCAGAATCCGATAAAACCTGGGAGTGACATCTTTCAGTTCAAGTCCAGCATCAATCTCCACCTGTGGTTGCAATTGTTCTGTTGTAATGTTTTTGCTAACAATCTTTTCAAATCGTTCCATCAGAAGAGGCACATTCTCGAGTTTAAGGGTAAGACCGGCCGCGTACATATGGCCGCCGAAACTTTCAAGAAGATCCTCACACTCGCTAATGGCCGCGTATAAATCAAATCCGATAACCGAACGTGCCGATCCAGATGCGAATCCATTTGATTCTGTTAAAACAATGGTTGGGCGGTAATATGATTCAACCAGGCGCGAAGCCACAATGCCTACTACACCTTTATGCCATTTAGCGTTGAAAAGCACTGTTGACCGTCGGCTTTTCAGTTCAGGAGTGGTGGAAATCAGTTCAAGCGCCTGTTCAGTAATGGTATGATCAATATCTCTTCTCCTGTTATTAAAGGCATTGATTCGCTCTCCTTTATCAAATGCGAGATTGTGGTCGCCAGTAACCAAAAGTTCCACCGCCTGATTACCCGATTCCATTCTGCCGGCTGCATTGATACGTGGACCAATTTTAAATACAATGTCGGTGATAGTAATGTCTTTGTTTGATATGCCTGCAACATCAATAATGATTTTTAACCCCAATCGGGGAGCAGAATTTAGCTGCTTTAATCCATAATAAGCCATGATCCGGTTTTCACCGGTAATAGGTACAATATCTGAGGCTATGCTTACAACTACCAAATCAAGGAATGCAATCAACTCCTCAAAATCAATTTTTTTAGTTATTGCAATTGCCTGGATCAGTTTGAATCCCACACCACAACCTGAAAGTTCTTTGAACGGATACCCGCAATCAACACGTTTTGGATCCAGCACTGCCAACGCATCCGGTATAGTATTCCCGGGTGTGTGATGATCACAAATAATGAAATCAATGTTCCTGCGATTGGCATATTTTATTTTTTCGTTTGCTTTGATACCACAATCGAGAGCTATAATTAGTGAAACATCGTTTCTGTTCGCATAATCAATTCCTTTATAGGATATTCCATAGCCTTCCGTGTAACGATCCGGTATATAATAATCAAGGTTGCTGTAATATTGACTCAGGAAAGAATAAACCAAAGCAACGGAAGTTGTACCGTCTACATCGTAATCGCCATAAATCAGGATTTTTTCTTTGTTTCTGATAGCAGTTTCAATACGTTTTACGGCAACATCCATGCCCTTCATAAGAAAGGGATCATGCATATCTTTAAGGGATGGTCGAAAAAATGATTTGGCATCATCGTATGTTTTTACTCCCCGTTGTACCAATAAATTTGATAAAGTTGGAGCAATCTTTAGAACATTTGAAAGATGTTCTACCTCCCTGTCATTTCCTGCTGCCTTGATCCTCCAAATTTTTTCCATTTTTTTTATCGGAGCGTAATGGGTTTCCTTAAATTGATTTTTAAGTTTAACGTTTACAATTTCGATTTAGTTTTCTGTACGAAGATAATTATTTAACAAGTTTAATCGGCAAGATGGAATACCTGATTTATATTTTTTCGAAGGACTTTTTTTATTTCGTTAGTATCCAGAATTTTACCTAACTCGGCTTGCATTGAAGTCACTTCTTTGTCAATAAAACCACATGGATTGATGTGACGAAAATAAGATAAGTCTGTATTTACATTTAATGCAAAACCATGCATGGTAACATATCTGCTTATTCTTACTCCAATGGCACAAATTTTACGCGGTTTGGGTTTATCAACATCCAGCCAAACCCCGGTAGCTTCGTCTAATCTCTGCGAACGAATACCAAATTCATCCAATGTACGAATAATTGATTCCTCAAGGGTATGAATATAACTTCTAACCTGCAAACCAAACTTTTCCAGATCAAAAATCGGATAGCCTACAACCTGACCAGGACCATGGTAGGTAATATCACCACCGCGGTTAATTTTATAGAAAGCAGCTCCAATGCTCCTCAGGTAATTTTCCTGAACGAGCAGATTTTGTTGTTCCCCGCTTTTGCCCAACGTGTAAACATGCGGATGCTCACAAAATAACATGTAATTTTCATGTTCAGATTTTTTACCTTCGTTTCTTGATGCTATTTTATCATCCACTATTGATTTATGTAATTCCTCCTGAAAATCCCATGCTTTTTGGTAATCAATGGTTCCAAGGTCGTTATAAACTACTTTTTGCATCTCTTTTTGTATATTATTTGTTTTACAATTCATTTTTTACCCGAATCGCGATGTTTGCGTATTTATATTCATCAAAGGAAGCAATAAAAAAACAATTGCTCCGGTTAAACAATGGTTGATAAAAAATCGTTAACATAACCTGTTTTGATTTACATTTGCAAAATTTTTACACATAGGTTATAATTTCAATGATATTTAACAGAAAACAAATCGTTACAACCTTATTTGTTGCCGGCCCTCTTGCTGCCGCATTGCTTATCTCCAGGAACGTGAAAAATGCTGGCGGGAAGACAACAAAATTTGAGATTTTTGGATTTTTACTAACCATGCTGATGTATGCTATTTCGCTGGTTATCATACATTTTACAATAACAAAAAAAGGATTTGTAAACGACCACACAGGCTTAATGAATGTGTATTCTATTGGCATTATTGCACTGATTCAGGTTGTTTACAGTGTTGGTATCATGGCATTTTTGCGCCATCGGTTTGATCCCGTCATCCCGAAAGAAAAAAAGGACAGGCACATTCAAGCAATGGTAATTCCTTATGTTTTTATCGGAATCGGAACCACTTCCTTGCTCATACTCTTTGGTGCTTTCCGTTTTTTCTTCCTGCTGGTGTACATGATACCCCATTATTATATTTTTAAAAGAATAAGCAGGGCGTTTTTAAAAGCAAATACCAAACGTTTTATTGCATCGCTCATGATTATTTTTATGCTATTGTTTCCGGTGATGGAAATTATTTACAGTTACAACAATCAACTTCTGATTAGAATAGCATTGCAGATTAGTTACTTTTACCTGCCTTTTATCCTGCATTTTTTTATTGGCCTGTTTGTATTTGATATCTTAAGCTTTGGCTTAACAGAATTAAAAATCTTAGATAAGAATTCAATCTATGCAAACCGACAATGGAGAACGGCACTTGGCGTTATTGGTGTTTTTTCAATTGCAATTGTTGTGTATGCACATATACAATTTAATTCTCCATCGTACACCACGTACACATTGGATGTGCCTGCAAGATCATCTCAAATCAGCAATATGAAAGTGATTGTAGCCTCTGATTTTCATTTTGCAGAAATTACAAGCCTGGGATTTGTGAAAAAATTTGTTGAAAAAGTGAATGCCAGCAAACCCGACATCGTACTTTTCCCGGGTGATATTGTTGAATCTGATAACGACAACGGGAAAATGAAACGGATTGCCGGAGAACTTAAAAAAATTGAATCAACCCACGGGGTTTATGCTTCCCTCGGCAACCATGAATTCTACGGAGATTTACAAAAAAATATTTTGTTTTGTAAAAAAGCAGGCATGCAAATGTTAATGGATACCGCTGTTATTATTAATAAATCATTGATTGTTGCAGGTCAGAACGATTTGCATGATGATGATCGGAAAAACCTGGATGAAATATTGGGTGAGCATCCATCGCAATTGCCTGTTATCTTAATGCGGCACCGACCCATTGAATTCGAGGATGCTGTGAAAAACAATGTAGACATAATGGTTTCGGGTCATACACATCATGGACAATTGTTTCCGTTTCATTTGTTGACGCAAACGTTTTATGAATTAAGCTGGGGTCATAAGAAGATAGCCAACACTCATTTTATTACAACCAGTGGTGCGCAGGGTTGGGGCCCCCAGGCCAGAACAATGGGCAAATCTGAAATTGTGCTTATCAACCTGGGATTTAAGTAGGTATCTCAAAAGAAATTTAACCCAAATTGAGCGATTATTCCCTTCGGTTCCCGAAGTGTTTCCGTGACTTTCAGCATGAGCTAAAGGTTCTCGCTCACGACAACATTTAACCCATTCATATTTATTTTTTAACGTAGTTTTGAAAGGATCATTTTACTTACTTATAACCTCCATTTTCATGCTTTCGAAGCGTTTCCAGTAACCTTTCTTTGTCAATTGGTTTTGTAATGTAATCATCACATCCTGCTTCCAGGGCTTTTTGGCGGTCTTCGAGCATGGCATAGGCTGTTTGGGCTATAATGGTCAGATTGGGATTATACTCTTTGATCACCTTGGCGGCATCAAGACCATTGAGTTTTGGCATTTTTATATCCATAAGGACAAGGTCAATTTCCTTATCACTCTTACACATATTAACAGCTTCCTGCCCATCCCTGGCATGGACAACGAACATTCCCATACCGGAGAGTAATTCTTCCATGTATATGTAATTCATTTCCTCGTCCTCTGCAACAAGAACTTTCAAATTACCAAAATAGTCCGGACTGGCGGGATGCATCGTTTTATTCGTGAATTCCATTGTTGAAACCGGTTCATACGGTATTGAAAAATAAAACGTTGATCCTTTATTTTCCTCTGATTCCAACCACATTTCCCCCTTCATCAGTTTGGTTAGTTTCTGTGAAATGGTCAGCCCAAGGCCTGTACCTCCATATTCGCGGGTTGCTTCCATTTCTACCTGTCTAAACGGTTCAAAAACATTTTTATGCAGTTGAACGGGTATGCCAATGCCGGTGTCTTTTACAAAAAATTCAACCATTTCATTGTTTGCGTGATAACCAAATTTCACATATCCTTTTTGAGTGAATTTTATGGCATTATTCATCAAATGATGTAAAACCTGGTGCAATTTATTCCTGTCTGCATAGACCATTGAAGCATCATCATCCAGATCTGTTGAGGGAAGCAATGAAATACTCCGATCACCAATTTTATGCTTATAATACCGATACAGTTCCCTAACCATTGCATTTAGTGAAATTTTCTCAGACTTTAACTTCACCTCCCCTGTTTCAATCCGGGACAAATCAAGAATATCCGTAACAATGGAAAGTAACTGCCGGCTGCTATCGGATACGATTTTCGCATAATAGCTCCGCTGCTCTTCACTTAATTTGGGATTCATCAGTAAATCTGAAAACCCAATGATACCATTCATCGGTGTGCGAATCTCATGACTCATGTTGGCCAGAAATGCAGATTTTAACCGGTCGCTTTCCTCCGCTTTTTCTTTTGCTTTTTTCAGGTTGTCCTCCATAACCTGCCTTTCAAAAGCATTCGAAATAATTCCGGAAACGGTTCTAAGGATTTCCACTTCCGCTTTGGACCATTTTCTTGGTTTTTTGCATTCATCAAACCCGATAAAGCCAAAAAACTCACCACCCACCTGGATGGGAAATGACACAACTGATATAATTTCTTGTGGTTCGAGCACTTTCACGATATCCGCAGGTAAATCAAAAATGTTATCCGAAATTATGATTCCTTTGCCCATAAGCATTTCTTTCCAGGATGGAATTATGGCATATGGAAGGTTTTGCAAGTCCCCTATCTGAGGTTTGATCCCCTCATTACACCATTCATAGGTATTCGTCATACAATTGCAATTATCGCGGTTCTCAAAAATGTAAACCCGGCTAACGGAAATCAATTCGCCAATGATTTTCAACGCCTGGTTTACCTGTTGATCAAAATTGCTGATAACATTAAAATTAAGAGCTATTCTTGAGATTGCTTCCTGATGAGTCAGGCCGGTTTTAAGCATTTCCTGATGCTTGATCAACTCACTTTCGGCTTTCTTCTGTTCGGTTATGTCTCTGATTACAAGAAGCAAAGAATTATTTCCGGTTCGGCTGGCTGAATTGACTTCGTTAAGTTTTAGTAAAAAGTAATTATCGGTTTTTGCATTGTAAATTTCAGCAGAAATCTCATTCTTATAAGCAATATTTTTAATATGCTTTTCAATATCAAACTCCAAAACCAGTTCATGTAACACGTAATTTACCTGCTCCCCGATAATTTGAGATCCGGATAAACCTAATGCTTTCAGAGCCGAATCATTGGCTTTTTCAATCTCACCTTTCACGTTTATTAAAAATGCAACATCATTCATTGCATTTATCAAGTCAGCGCATACATTCTTCATTGGATTTCATTAGTGTGTGTTTTGTAGATCTGATTATTTCCACTTAACGATATAAATAAAACTCCTTTATTCATAAACTTGTCAATGTATTATACCCAAGATACAATAAAATTATTATTCAGACAAATATAATTTGTATCCTAATTACTTATATTAAATTAAATCATAAAAGGTTACATTAACCAACGTTTTTCAAATGAACGGGCATTAGTTTATGAAGTTGAAAGAAAGGTTTCCAGGATTTAATCATTGAGACATAAATAAAATAATTCATATATGTAAATCATTATCTGTTTGTTAACTCCTGTTGTTCTACAAATGAGCATGCCGCTCAGCATGATAAGAAGATCTTACCAGGGGGCTGCTTTCAACTGCCTTAAACCCCTTTTCCAATGCTATGATTCTGTATTTTTCAAAGACTTCCGGTTTAATATATTCCACAACTCCGGCATGTTTCTGTGAAGGTGCAAGATACTGACCAATGGTTAACACTTTGACACCGGCTTCGAGCAGGTCATCCATGGTTGTTAAAACTTCTTTGTCTTCTTCCCCCAAACCCAACATAAATCCCGATTTTGTTGTAATTCCGGAAGAGGAAATATATGAAAGAACCTTCAGGCTGCGGTGATAATGGGCCATGTTTCTCACGGAGGGTGTTAGCCGATATACCGTTTCCATATTATGCGAAATTACCTCCGGCCTCTCATTGATAATTAAATCATATATGAGAAGGTTTCGATTAAGATCAGGGATAAGAACCTCCATGGTGATATTAGGATTCGTCTTTTTTATTTCTCGTATGGTTTTCGCCCAAAATCTTGCCCCACCATCAACCAAATCATCCCTCGCCACGGATGTAATAACCGCATGCTTAAGTTTTAGTAGTTTAATCGTTTCAGCCAAGCGCTTCGGTTCGTCCCAATCCACAGGATCAGGTTTGAGGTAATCAACATTACAAAAACTGCATGCACGGGTGCACTTGTTGCCAAGGATCATAAATGTTGCAGTGCCTGCACCCCAACATTCGCCTTTGTTCGGACAGTTGCCGCTTGAACAAATGGTGTTGAGTTTGTTCTCATTGATTACATTTTTTATTCTTGAGTAATTTTCCCCTTTCGGAAAGGTTGCTTTCATCCATCGTGGCAATCGCAGACTTGCATTATCAATTTTCAATTCTTGCATTTTTGTATCTTTTTATCTTTATTTAGGCAACAGAAATATGTGTTTCATTTATTGTTCGTAAACTACTTCGCGTGCAACTCGGCACGGTAAGATGATCGCACCAGCGGACTGCTTTCGACAAATGTGAATCCCTTTGATATTCCTATATCGTGGTACTTTTGAAACTGATCAGGATGAATGTATTTCTTTACCTGCAAATGTTCTTTTGTAGGAGCAAGATACTGTCCAATGGTCATCACTTTGACTCCTGCCTCCAGAAGATCGTCCATGGTTTGATACACCTCATCCTCGGTTTCTCCCAGCCCGAGCATAATGCCAGATTTGGCCATAATTCCTGAATCAGCAACATATTTAAGTACATCCAGGCTTCCGCGGTATTTTGCTGCACTTCGAATTTCCGGGGTTAGTCTCTCTACAGTCTCCAGGTTATGGGAAATTACTTCCGGCTTTGCATCCATTACTTTTTGAATCAGGTCCTTTCTCCCCTGAAAATCGGGGATTAAAACCTCAATTTTTGTGTGAGGGCTGCATTCCTTTATTTTAATTATGGTTTGATGCCAAACGCTTGCACCTCCGTCCTTTAGATCATCGCGATCAACAGAAGTGATCACACAGTGTTTTAACCCCATAATTTTTATAGATTCCGCCACCCTCTCTGGTTCATTTTCATCAGTCGGCAGGGGTTTTCCGGTAGTTACACCACAAAATTTACAGGATCGTGTGCATATGTCACCCAATATCATGAACGTTGCCGTTCCCCTTCCCCAGCACTCACCAATATTTGGACAACGACCGCTGGTACAAATCGTGTGTAACTGATGTTTTTCTACAAGATTCTTTACTTTCGAATAGGACTCCCCCTTCGGCATTTTCATCTTCATCCATCGCGGCAGTCTAACTGCTTTTCCCTTCTTCAGATCTGACATTTCATCATTTTTACACAAAGGTAAGGAGAACATGTGAATTATGCACAAACCGGGAAAAATAGAAAAATTGCAAGTTGAAACATATGTTCTATCTTTGCAGAAATTTTCAAAAAACATTACACCGATTTTATGCAGATGAATACCACAGGGTTAAGTGAACAGGAACAATTACGCAGACATTCGTTGGAAGAACTCAGAAAACTGGGAATCAATCCATACCCGGCACAAGAGTATGTTTTAAATGCCACATGCATGGAAATTAAGGAACACTTTAGCCCTGATAAAACCAATTACCAGGATGTAAGTCTTGCAGGACGCATCATGAGCCGGCGCATCATGGGCAGTGCCTCATTTGCTGAAATTCAGGATCATACCGGCAGGTTGCAACTGTATTTTCGTAGAGATGACATTTGTCCCGGTGAAGATAAAACCATGTACAATACCGTTTTTAAAAAACTGCTCGATATCGGGGACATCATCGGTGTGAAGGGATATGTTTTCAAAACACAGATGGGAGAAACCTCGCTGTACGTAAAGGAGTTAAAAGTCCTTTCCAAGTCGCTCAGACCGCTTCCGATTGTAAAAGAAAAAGATGGAAAAACTTACGATGCCATCACCGATGCCGAGTTTCGTTATCGTCAGCGATACGTGGATTTAATCGTAAATCCGAAAGTTCGTGAAATCTTTGTCAAACGAACAAAAATCATGAATTCGTTTCGCGAGCTCTTTAATTCGAAGGGTTACCTGGAGGTTGAGACTCCCATTTTGCAGGGAATCCCGGGAGGTGCGGCAGCCAGGCCATTTATAACTCATCATAACTCACTGGATATTGATTTGTACCTGAGAATTGCCAACGAACTCTACCTGAAGCGTCTCATTGTAGGCGGATATGAAGGTGTCTACGAATTTTCCAAGGATTTCCGTAACGAAGGTATGGATCGCACACACAATCCAGAGTTCACGGTAATGGAAATATATGTAGCTTACAAGGATTACCACTGGATGATGGATTTCACTGAAGAAATGATTGAGAAGGTTGCACTGGACCTTCATGAAACCACCAAGGTGATGGTTGGAACCAACGAAATTGATTTCAAAAGGCCATTCAAACGGGTTACCATGATCAATGCCATAAAAGAACATACCGGTATTGACATTTCAGGCATGCAGGAAGAGGAGCTGCGAACTGTTTGCAAAAACCTGGAAGTGGAAATTGATGAAACCATGGGAAAAGGCAAATTGATTGATGAGATATTTGGTGAGAAATGTGAGCCTCATCTTATTCAACCTACCTTCGTCATGGATTATCCCGTGGAAATGTCGCCATTGTGCAAAAAACACAGGAAAAATCCCGAACTGACCGAACGATTTGAATTGATTGTAAATGGAAAAGAACTTTGTAATGCATATTCGGAGTTGAATGACCCGATCGACCAGTTGGAACGTTTCCAGGAGCAGCTAAAACTTTCTGAAAAGGGAGATGATGAAGCCATGTACATTGATTATGACTTTGTCCGGGCACTTGAGTATGGAATGCCGCCTACCTCGGGTATGGGCATTGGAATGGACAGGCTTGCCATGATCATGACCAATCAGCCCAGTATACAGGATGTGTTGTTCTTTCCCCAAATGCGTCCGGAAAAGAAAGAACAAAGGGATTCGAAAGGAAAATACCTGGAAGCAGGCATTCCTGAAGAATGGATCCAGGTATTACATCAACTTGGATATTTGACTGTCAGTAAACTAAAGGAAGTTGAAAAACCAGGAAAGTTGCACCAGGAATTATGCGGTTTTAACAAAAAAAATAAACTGGGGCTTACCAATCCAACCATGGACGAGGTAAAACAATGGATTACGTAGTCGCTGTCGGAGACAGGAATAATTCTTGAATTATTCGGGTTAACGTAATGAGGATTTGAAATTGCTGATTTCTGTTGAACCCAAATAGAGCGGTTGTTCCCTTCGTTCCCGAAGTATTTCCGGGACTTTCAGCAAGAGCTAAAGGTTCTCGCTCACCTTATCAATTTCCGAAGGTTAGAAAAATGGATTAGGTGGATTATTCATTCATTTTTTGCATCAGCCATAAAGGTCTGTTGGTAGTAATGCCGTCTATGCCGAGGTCCTGTAAACGTTTTGCTTCCATCGGATCATCAACGGTCCAGGTATAAAGTCCCAAACCGGCTATTTTTACCTTTGATGCAAACTTACCGGAAATATTTTTATGATGCAGGTTAAGTCCGTCCAATCCGGCTTCTTTCACCCTTTCAATAATACCACCGCTGTACCTGATGAACGAAAACTTTAACCAGTACACAGGAATATCCGGCATCATTGACTTTGCTTCTTCAACTGTGGCAAAATCGAATCCAATAATAACGATTTGCCCTGTTTTCCCAGACTTTTCAATCAATTTTTTTAAAACCGGAAGCATGGATTCATCGCTTTTAATTTCAACAAACAGCATTTTCCCTTTTGGAATTGTTTCGATGATCTCTTCCAGAAACGGTATTCTTTCACCTGTGTATTTCGATGATTTAAAAGATCCTACATCTAATTTCCGTAGCTCGGTAGATATTGTTTCCTTTACTTTTAAATCCGTTCCTGAAGTACGCCTGGTATCTTTATCATGGATGACCATAATTTTATTATCTGCTGAAAGGTGCACATCTACTTCAACCGCATCTGCTCCTTGCTGCCAGGCCATTTTAACTGCAGCAAGTGTATTTTCAGGAGCATCAAAAGATGCCCCGCGATGCGCTATGATCATTGGTTGCGATGACACCACCGAAACCAAGCCAAACAGAACTACAGAACACAAAAACATCCGAGTCAGATTCATACGAAAGAATAAAATTTAATTAATACGAATACAAATATAATTCTTATCCACGCAACAAAAAAACATTGGAAACCGGCACATTTTTGAAATATACTTAAAAATCAGCATTTTGTGATTTCGTGATATGATGCTAAATGCAGT
This sequence comes from uncultured Bacteroidales bacterium, assembly GCA_964486145.1. GTDB lineage: Bacteria > Bacteroidota > Bacteroidia > Bacteroidales > JAAAOM01 > CAZAMT01. Next base: position 920 of record CAZAMT010000083.1, on the reverse strand, counting down.
TTGCAAAAACAGAATCGTTGGTATACACCAATTCTTGAAAACTTTACAGAAATACTTACGTATATTTTTCGTTAGGGACAATACGGGGCAATGGCCATCTTATTTTGAATGTAGCAGATTATTAATAAGAAAAATTAAAAGAATGAAAATAAGATTAGTATTAGTTATTGTATTCATTATGCACTTTTATAGTACGGTAGAGGCGAAGCAGATTTTAGTTACAAAAAGTACTGATAACATTGACTCACCTGAAGAAGGTATGCTTAGGTATTGTATTCTAAATGCCCAAAATAATGATTCAATTCTTTTTCTTGTAGACTCAGTTGGCCTAGCAGGAGAGTTGAGAATATCTTATAAATCATTAACAATTGATGGAGGTACTGGGGTAATTATAGATGGAAATAATATAGGTCGGATTTTTAATATATCTTTTGATTCCTATACCAGTATTATAGTTAAAAACCTGAAAATTCAGAATGGGTTTATTGATGCATCAGATTTTGCATGGGGTGGAGGTTTGTATGCTTCCGGAACTGGAGAAGGTTTAGTTGTAGATAGATGTATATTTGATAGAAATATTGCACATACAGATTTGGGAGATGGACAGGGAGGAGCTGTGCGGACTAGCGGAGGAGTTTTTAAAAATTGTTATTTTTTTAATAATAAGGTAACAGGTACAGGAAACTCAAATAACGGAGGTGCAATTATGGCAACAGGAGAGGCAAAAATTATTAATTGTGTATTTGCGGGGAATTATGCTAAGTACGCTGGCGGAATATCGGCTACAAACGGGACTTTAATTTATAATTGTACTGTGACGCAAAACAATTCAGAACTAAGCCCGGGAGGTGTTGAGGTCAATAGCGATGCTTATACAAAAGTTAAGAATTGCATCGTATTTAATAATTATGAATTCAATG
>CAZAMT010000082.1:0-14070 GCA_964486145.1 uncultured Bacteroidales bacterium | reverse complement strand
GTGTGCCTCTGTAATTATCTCAGACATGGTCTGTTTCATAATATTTATATTTTTAATCGAACTCTATTCCTGAATTTGCCTTTAGGACGGTTGAGTATCCAAATAGTTACAGAATGTCTATTTTTTTGTTTTTGTAGTATAAAATCCAAAATACCTGGTACTAAATGAAAACGAGCGGGTTTGTCCGTCATCATTCACTGATTTTTCAATTTGCACTTCTTTCTCCAGAACGGCATACAATTTTTGCAATCCGTTTTCAGCCAAATCAGGGATGGTTTTCTCCATTATACTATCGGCAGGAATAACATCTATTTTCCTGTTGATTGTTGTCATTGCAAGTTGCGGCAATGTCAGATAACCGGAAGCCTTTTCCTTGACAGAATAGCGCTTTTTTGAATGTTCCCCGGTTTTTATGTTATAACTGGACACTGTTTGTGGAAAAGACGGCGAAATTGCAGCCATTTTTTGCAAATCCGGTTCAGTGATTCTCAAATTTTTGTCATCTGATAATTCCTTTTCTGATTCAGTAATGAATTCCTCCTCGCTTTGTGCATGCAATAAAATCGAATGAGAGTTTCGTCCTTTAGCTCCGCTGTTTTCTGCAATTTCGCCCTTATTCGGTTGTATTTTATCCTGATATTGTGGTATTTGTATGGTTTCCTCTCTGGATATTTCAATCGGTTTATCTGTTTCCCGCGATCCGTTAAAAAATTGCAAAATGCCAAAAACCAGCAAGCCAACAGCAGCCACTGACGATGAATAAATCATCATTCTGCGATAGAAAATCCTTGTGCTAAACTTTTTCAATTTAGATTTGTATGGAAATTGGATCTGTTGATCGGGTTTTAAAAATGTCATCTGATACAGACGCTCGGATCCCTTCTTTTCAGTGTGATTTTGTATGTAATGTTGGTATTCTTTTATTTTTGAAATGGTTAAATCTCCTTCGAGCTTTGCAATGCAAAACTCATCAAAATTCGATTCATTTATTTCATCAACATCATTGATTGATTTTTTTAACGCGCTTTTCCCTGAAAAAATCTTGTTATCTAACGAAACAGTCATCTTTTCCAACGATTCCAGTTCTTCTTTTTTGTCCGGATGAATGGAAAGAAATGCAAGCAATTCAGTTACCTGGTCGGCATTAAGCTTGCCGTCCATGTAATCCATGAAGTACAATTCGTAATTGTTTTTATTTATTGCCATTTCAAACCCTCCTAAATAACTTTTTCGAGGCTGCCGATATAACTTTTCAAAAAAACGCGTCCCCGATAAATGTACACTTTTACCTGTGCTTCCGACAAACTGGTGATTTCAGCAATTTCCTGATACGAATATCCTTCGTAGTCCCTTAACAATACAACAGTTCGCTGAACAGCATTCATTTTACCAATGGCTTCTTCCAGCACTTCTTTTATATCACTGTACTGCTCTGAATGTGCATGTTCATGGAATTTTGCCTGGTCAAAATCTGTCATCCGTTTTTCTTTTCTCAGAAAATCAATCATCGTATGATAACCGGTTGTGAATAAATAGGATTTTACTTTCTGAAATGATACGGAATCTTTTTTCATCCATAATTTTTCAAACGTATCCTGCACAATATCCTGTGCCTTATCCTCCATTTTTAGATTTTTAAGAATAAAGCGATACAGACTATCGGCATATTCATCAACGCTTATGTTATACTCTTCTACGGTCATTAATTTTTGCAAATTCGATTGTAGGACGAACCAACATCTCCAAAGTTACAGCGAAAAAATATTTTTTATTCTGATTTAATTCTTCCAGGGATATATCATGAGTTACCGGGAAGGGCAAGGAATATGATTTTACTTGTAAATTACTACAATTGATTTATTTTTGCAGTACTTAATTAAATTATTTTGAAAAAGTTATGGCAACAACTTCTGATATACGAAACGGATTATGCATGGAGTTCAATAATGATTTGTATGCCGTTGTGCAGTTTCAGCATGTAAAACCAGGCAAAGGCCCGGCATTTGTCCGAACAAAGTTAAAAAGCCTTACCACCGGAAAGGTTATTGACAACACGTTCCCCGCGGGGCATAAAATTAATACTGCCAGGGTTGAACGGCGGCCATACCAATATCTTTACAACGATGATACCGGGTATGTTTTTATGCATAATGAAACTTATGATCAGGTTATCATTCAAAAGGAGCTCATTGAAAATAACGACTTGTTAAAAGAAGGGCAAAACGTTGAAATCGTGTATCATGCAGATACAGAAACACCGCTTTCTGTGGAATTACCTCCATTTGTTGAAATGGAAATTACGTATACCGAGCCCGGGTTGAAAGGTGATACAGCCTCATCCAGTGCAATGAAACCGGCAACTGTTGAAACCGGAGCATCCATCATGGTGCCATTGTTCATTGACAATGGTGAACGCATAAAAGTGGATACCCGTACCCGCTCATATTCGGAAAGAGTAAAAAAATAATCACTTTCTAACCATATAATTGATAAAAACTATTTTTCTGGATACATTTACCGGAAATATTCATCATTGTGAACAAAGCATCAAAAAAACGACTTAAGTTATCAAATTTCAAATTAAATGCATTACTGGATATTACCCAGGCCATTAACGAGAACCTGAGCAGGGGTGATTTGCTTCGAAGATACGAAAAACTGCTGCGTGAGGAACTTGGTATTGGCAAGATTGTAGTCTATAAATTTAATGACTGCTGGGAACGTTTGCTGGCTTCAGGACTGGATAAGGAATCGATTTCCAAAATTGATATTGAAAAGGATCTTCTCCAACTGAAGGAAATAACCTATGTAACATCTCTTCCCCAGGGCTCATTTGATGCATTTGATATCATCATTCCGGTTTTGCGAAACAACAACCCGTTGGCTTTCGTTCTCATCGGTGATATTGACGAAGAAGGTGAAGGAGTAAGTCCAACCATCAAACACCTGCATTTCATTCAAACCCTTTCGAACATCATTGTTGTAGCCATTGAAAACATGCGATTGTTTTCTGAAAGTCTGCGACAGGAGGCATTAAAGAAAGAGCTTGAGCTGGCATCAAAAATGCAGAATATGCTCATTCCCGGAAATGATACACTCCCGCAAAACGACCGGGTGAAAGTAACAGCATTTTATCATCCACATCTCGATGTTGGTGGTGACTATTATGACGTTATCGAACTTAATAAAAATGAAGTGGGATTCTGCATCGCTGATGTTTCGGGAAAAGGAATATCCGCTGCCCTTTTAATGTCAAATTTCCAGGCAAATTTAAGAGCTTTATTTACCCATGAAATAACGTTGTCGGCATTGCTTGAAAAACTCAATACCCGTGTTTTAGATGCTGCCAATGGCGAAAAATTCATCACCATTTTTATTGCAAGGTATAACTATAAAACCAGGGAACTGGAATATATCAATGCCGGCCACAACCCACCGTTGATGTACGAGAACAATACCGGGAAACTAACCAAACTCACCAGCGGATGTGTAGGCATGGGTATGCTTGAAGAAATACCGCTCATAAAAAAAGGGTTTCTTACCATCGATGAATCAACTAAAATATTATGTTACACCGATGGTATCGTTGAACTGATTAGTGAAGGTGATGTATTGCATGAAACCACATCCCTGGAAGAAAAACTTACAAACAATTCATCCATTGAATCCAATATTGATGAAATCATTAAGAAGCATAAAATCGAGGAAGGAAGTACTGCAATTTTTGACGATATTTCGCTGCTTGGCATTGAAATTATTTAGCTTTCAGCGTTGCCGGGTTATTCTCAGATACTTTTAAATTTCGTTTTTTTGGAGTATAGTAAAGATCCAAAACTACAATAACAGCTGTAAAACCCCAGAATGGACCGGATGCTTTGTCCTGATCAAGAAAATTGTTTAAAAATCCATGTAGATAATACGTAATTAATCCCAAAAGAACGCTCAAGGCAATAAGCTTTACCTCATTATTATCTGAACGATAATAAACCCGCAACCCTGTGATTATTGTAGTAACAATTATAAACAAAAAGGTAATGGTTCCCGGCAATCCCGATTCCGAGAGAGGTCCGAGATATTCGCTGTGCGCGTTGCCCCGGTTACCTGAATTTGTGCTAATAATTGTTTTTTCGTTGGGGTTCTGAAATGGGGCATACTGAAACATGTATGTGCCCGGCCCCCAACCAAATAACGGTTTTTCCCTAAACATCCGTATGGCTGAATTCCACCGGTTAATTCTTTCCACATTGGATGGATCAGAAGATATATTTGATATTGACTGTACATGTTCGGTCAGGTTCGACGAAGAATCCTGCTCATTGCCCTCAAGTTTCATGCTGATGTCTGACCAGTTGGCCCACAGCAAATAACCCGCGGCCAGACCAACCATCAAAATGTAGGTAAAATTTACGCGAAGCAACACAAGAATTAGCACTCCGAGCGCTCCAAGAATGCTGATCCATGAAGCACGTGTGTATGAAAAAACAATGGCTACGGAAATAATCAATAATACCAGTGTAGCCCAAATTCTTACTTTCTGACTTTCGTATTTGTTCATGATGAAGCCCGCAAATACAGGAAAAAACATGGCCAGGATGGCACCATACGAAGTATGATCTTTATAAAAAGGCTGCATCACAAAATGGGCAGCCGTTTGGTCCTGCCATCCATACTCTTGCAACCGGATCAATGTGTAAAAGATTACCATTATGATCGGGATGATGGATACCCAGATAAATCGCTTGATGTTGATATAGTTTTCAAACACCATGGCAGCAAGAAAATAGAATGTCACCAAAAACCATAAGCGGGCAATGAAGAATTTGAACGAAACCAATGGCATGGAGCTTGTTATTGATGTAATTCCAATCCAGATAAGGTTTATCAGAATGGCAATGGTTACCGGATGCCACAGCAATTTTCGCTTAATATTTGTTCCGTTTTTCAGGTAGTTGAGGAGGAATATGCCAAGCACAACAATGAGTAAAGGTTCCGTTGGAAGATTCAAATCAAAACTCAGCCCTGAAACAAATTCTTTGAGCCGCACCGACAGGGGAGTTAAGAAAACCACCAGAAAATATAATATGTCGAGTCTGAAAAATGCAATGGCCAGGATTAAAACCACAATGGGAATGACCATGAAAAAATAAAATTCAAACGCCAAAAAAACCGCATTCATCGCAATATAAAGCAATGAAAGGATAAAAAACAGCTTGTATTCCCTGAGGATTGAAATCAAGGTTTATTTTTTAAGTTAACGGTAATTTTTCTCCAGTTGTCAATGAGAATTAAAATAATTAAGCCAAGAATAAATGCTGAGAATGTGGATACAATAACGATAACAGCTTTCTTGGGATATGCTTTACGCTCGGGTACCATGCCACTATCAACCACAAATTTATGTGGCAGGTTTTGTTCAACCTCAACTCTGGCCTCAATGAGCTTGGTTTTAAGGTGGCTTAACTTATCTTTTTCATAAACAATTTGATCTCTCACCGAAACGTATGCACCACCATATTCGGCCAACTGGTCTAATTTTTCCTGCAACTTTTGTGCACCTTTTAAATTTCCTTCACTAACTGCAATGGCATATGCATCGTTAACAACTTCCGATTGCGATTCATAGTCGTGAATACCCATTCTCTGAAGCTGTTTCAATGAATCTTCCAGTATTTTTAATTCTCTGTCCACATCATTATATTCCTTTTGCACCAGTTGCAAAGCCATAAACGCACGATCTTTTTGGATTCGGTTCATCGTTGTATCTATCAATGCAGCAATATCATTGGCAATATCGGCTGCCATTTTCGGATCCTTATCCAAAACTTCAATGAGTACCGACATGTATTCTGTCCGCCGAAAATTAATGTTATTGTCAAACTCATTTGTAAGAGCTGTCCGTGGATATTTTGCGTCCTGATCAATTTCATAATGCTCCATCAGGTTATATTTATCAATGATCGTGCTTCTGATTTGATCGGAATTTAGTATTTGTAACAGTTGATCTGCTTGTTCCTCTTCGCCAAACGTTAATAATCCACCTCTTACGGCATAATTGTCAGATAGCAGTGTCTTGGAAACAGACAACGCAGGTGCAGGAAACAATACCACCGTTGATTTAAACATTGGTGTTATCATAAAAGATACAATAATGGAAATAATGGCAGCGATCAGGGTAATCATAATTAAGGGAACACGCTTTTCCCAGGCAAAGAGAATTAAATCCACTGCGCTGAATTTGTTAGTTTCTTTGTTGTCCATCCGATGAATAGCTTACATGGTTAATAAATATTGGCAATATCCTAAATGTTAGAAAACGAGCTTAAAAAAAAATTATTGTGTATGAATGAGGAAATAGTTTTTCTTTCCTTTTTGAACAAGTAAGTACTTGTTATTTAGCAACATACTCGTATTTATCAATTGTTCTGGATTTAAAATTTTTTGTTTATTAATACTCAATCCGCCTCCTTTAATAAACCTGCGCAATTCACCTTTTGAGGGAAACACCGCAGCCTGCCCGGTTAGTAAATCAATAACAGGCAACCCATGTTTAATCATCGTATTGTCAATGGTAAACAGAGGGACTCCCTCAAATATGTCAAGGAATGTACGCTCATCAATCTTTTCAAGGGTTTCCCTGGTTGCTTTTCCAAACAATACTTGTGATGCTTCTACTGCCTTCTGATATTCTTCCCGAGAATGAACCAGCACGGTAACTTCTTCGGCAAGTTTCTTTTGCAACAATCGTTGATGTGGAGCTTGGTGATGCTCAGCTATTATTGATTGAACCTGTTCGCGTGAAAGCAAGGTAAATATTTTAATGTATTTTTCAGCATCCACATCCGATGCATTTAGCCAAAACTGATAAAACGCATATGGAGAGGTTCTGACCGGGTCCAGCCAAACATTTCCGGATTCCGTTTTTCCGAATTTACTTCCATCAGCTTTTGTAATGAGCGGACAGGTCAATGCAAATGCTTCGCCACCATCTTTTCGCCGGATGAGTTCCGTTCCGGTAACGATGTTTCCCCATTGATCGGAGCCACCCATCTGCAATTTACAGTTCTTACTTCGAAATAAATGCAAAAAATCATACCCCTGCACCAACTGATAGGTGAATTCGGTAAAAGACATGCCTTCTTTTGAATCCTCACCAAGGCGTTTTTTTACACTGTCTTTTGCCATCATGTAATTTACTGTAATGTGCTTTCCGGTATCGCGAATGAAATCGAGAAAACTGATTTCTTTCATCCAGTCATAATTGTTGACCAGTTCGGCAGCATTGGGAGCTTTGGATGAGAAATCCAGGAATTTAGCAAGCTGGTTCTTTATACCTTCCTGGTTTTGGTGCAGTGTTTTTTCATCAAGCAGGTTTCGTTCCTGAGATTTACCAGATGGATCGCCAATCATACCCGTGGCACCGCCTACCAGCGCAATGGGCTTATGGCCAGCGAGTTGATAAAACTTCAAGATCATAATTTGTGCCAGGCTGCCCACATGGAGCGAATCGGAAGTAGGATCAAAGCCGATGTATGCACTTGTCATTTCCTTTTCTAATTGTTCCGCGGTACCCGGCATGATATCGTGGATCATCCCTCGCCATTTTAATTCTTCAACAAATCCCATGGTCAAAAAAAATTTTGACAAATATAGCATTTGATATCAAGGCGAAAAAGAAATTATGACCGCGAAGAAAAATTTAATGAATTCAAATCCTGCTGAGTTTCTCAAGGGGTGGAATATCCTTTGGTTTGGGGATTGATTCAAAATTATCTTTTAAATATGGAAATATCATGGGTGCAAAATTTGATAACGGACTGTAAAAAAAGGACTCACTGACCTCCTTTTCGGGTAAAAACGAATATCGCTTGTCGAGGGTATTTATTACCACGAGCAAAATGCTTACAATGAATGCAGCCTTTAAAACGCTGAAAAATAGTCCGGCCAGACGGTTAACAAATCCGAGAGCCACAGCTTTTATTAATTTATCCATCAGGTTGGCCAGTATCTGCACGACAACGACAATAACTACAAACGTAATTATAAATGAAATAAGTTTCAGATGCCTGGTGGTTAGATCCAATTTTTCAATTAAAAGTGCCGAAGTATAGTCAGAAAACCGGATAGCCCCATAAATGCCGAGGAGTAAAGCCACAAGGGCAGCAGCCTGGATAACAAAACCTTTGGAAAACCCTTTGTAAGCAGCCCATAACAGCACAATCGTTATGATAATGTCAATGTAATTCATCACAAGACACAAATAAAGAATAAAAATAAGTATAAATCACATGCAAGAGGTATGAAGTTTTCAACAGGAATATGTCTGAAATGAACAAAAATTTTGTGTGGTGTAATAAATTCTCTATTTTTGTGCCTCTTTTTTAAGGTAGTAAGACTCCTGTCAAACCGGCCCCGTAGTTCAACGGATAGAATAGCGGTTTCCTAAACCGTAGATACAGGTTCGATTCCTGTCGGGGCTACACTAAAAATAATTAATCCGGTGTTTATCAATTATATAGATGCTGGATTATTTCTTTGTTGTCGGTTTGGTTGTCGGTTTCGCATTTAAAAGTTGTAATCTGATTGATAATTTTTTATGTAATATTGGAGCAGTAGATTCTTTTGATTGATTTTTTCTTTTGTGAATAGTAATATACTTAACATTGATTTCCATTCGCTAGCAGGATGTGCAGTTATGGGATATAAAGAATGAATTGACAGTTCATTGGTTCTTTCCGGTCTGTAATATGAACCCGTCCAATACCCTGCAGTCATAAAATTATAACGAATATTTGTTGTTTCAATTTTAAGTTTATTATCAACTATTGTAAAAATATAAGTTTGAGTTGATTCAACTGATTTGCTAATTTCATCATCGATTACCTTACCCCAAAAATTGTATCTCTGTTTGAAATAAGGTATTTCAAAAACCCCTTTTATAATGACTTTTCCAGATTCAAAAGATTCATAATGTAGAACCGCATCTATGTTGCCAAAATTTATTGCAATCCATTCCTTTAGCCGATTAAAAATTACACTTTTGGGAATTCCGTTTAATTCCAACACGTTTACGAATTCAATCAGCTCTTTTTCCTCATCATAAGGCATTGCAGGATAACCCCCAAAAAATGATAACATTTCTCTCCACATTTTACCTAATTCAGCATATTTTTCCTGGGTGATATTTTTATTTTGATATTCGTTACTAAGGTATTCCTTTTCACGTTCCTCTGTTTGAGCAAATAAGAATAAATTACTAACAAAAAGTAAGGTTAAAATTAATGAATGCGTTTTCATAATAAATTGTTTTTACATTTTATATCCTTGAAGGTAATATTTTTTCGGAGAATAACATTCACGCGTAAGTGATATGGAAATACTTTCTTTTTATACGCGCGTAGTGATAGGGAAAAAACCTTCATACACTAATTCAAATAAATATAGGAATATTGTTTCACGGGTGTATGAGAGATATCAATAAAGATTTCCTGCAATATTTATTTGAAAAACGCTCTTTTTTTAGTGTAAGAATATGTTCTTTTTTTATGGACTGTAAAAATTTGTTTTTTGTGAATTGCTAAAGGTTGGTTCCCCTCCTTTTTTTAGTGTGTCCGTTTTGTCCGATTTTGAAGTACAATTATCATATGTTATAGGAGAGTGAATCTATGACATAAATCCAGCATCCCTTAATTTATGCGGGTCAATATATGGTTTATTGTCAAATAATGTTGGATAGCTATTAATTTTTTCAATTGAACGTTTTGTATTGTGTTTCTTATTAAAAAATGCATTCCTAATGCTGTGGGCAATTTCTTCATATTGCGTTTTATGTGGTTTGGTTTTCCATTTGCCGGATAACCTGGGCAATAATATTTCGTCATAAATTTCAGGGTAATGGTCTAAATAGTATGTAATACCTTTTGTACAAATAAACCGGCTGTTTTCCTTTTGCATGTCAATTGGCAATCCGGTTACTAAACATCGTTTTTTTGATTTGGCAAAAAGTAACCCTCTATACAAGTGGTTAATTTTTGCCGTTCCTTTTTTAAGTAGTTCAGATTGTTCAAAATTTTGTTTCCGGTATTCGTTCAATTTAGTTTCGGAAATGTCGGTTAATTTTTGCCATTTTTTAATAATGAGGTTATTTATTTGCGCCTGTAAGTTTTCTGAATGGTTCTCAGCGATTGATTTATATTTTGATAATTCTTTGTTGTATAAATAAGGTTTTTGTTTGTTTTCTGCTAAGTTCTGCCAGTATAACGGGTTTTTATAATCATTTATTTTTTCCCTTTGTTTAGCTGTTAAATCCTGTGTTTTAATAGTTGAATCAATTTCGAGTGGCGGTACTATGCTGTACATGCGTTTTGAAATCGACATAACGCAAACTCAACTGGTCATCAACAATTCCATAAGAGAAGCGCTTGCTGTAATTGGTGTAAAACCCAGTTCGGAACATGTAATGAAAAAACCTTTGGTTCATTTCCATTTTTGGTTTTAATACCACATAAGCAGGGCTTGTAATTCCCTGATAGTTGCTGTAACCCAAAGCACCTTGCCACATTCTCATGCGGTTGTAGGCAATGTCGCCAACTTTTATAAGTTTGTATTTACTTTTATCTTCGTTGCTACTGTCTTTTTTAATATCAACATTGCTTTGCCGAATTACCCCTTTTCCTATGGTCACAGAAAGAAGTTCTTCTTTATCAAATCCTCGTTCAATGCGTTCTCGAAAAATTGCAATATTGGGTAAGAGTTGCCAACCATCGGGCAGTTGCGAAACGAAGTCGTACACAATGGGGTAATATATATGCTAAGGTTTCAATTTATTCATTTCAGTTTTGTTCAACAAGGTTTAAGTCAATAGGCTCCATAAATTGTCTGCCTACACTGTAATGAATATAACCATCGTGTTGCAAACGCCCAATAATCATGGCAGGGTGTGTATTAAATTTTTTCGCATAGTCTATAATATCCTGCTCTGTGATGGTATTGTTTTGTAGCACTTCTTTTTCTTGCTCATTAGTGAAGGTGTGGGCAACTGCAAATTGGTGCGCTTCTTCTTCTTTTTCGGGGTCGGCAGCAGCAAAATCAACATTTTCGAGCGAAATGTATTTTTTACCGTGCAGAATAATATGTCCCAATTCGTGGAAAAAGGTAAACCAGAAGCTATCGTTCTTTTTATATCGTGCAGTTAACTGTATAAGCGGTGTGTTGTTTATCCATCGTGTAGAACCGCTTAGCGGTACTTTGGGTAGCTTTGGAGTAAACAACAATATTACACCTGCCTCAAAACACAGTTGTTGCAATTGTTCAAAGAAATTGGCAGGTTGCTCAACCATCAACTTCCGCATGGCAGGAATATTATTTTTCAGTTTTTTTACATCAAATGCAACTGCTTTAATTTGCTTAGCCTGCAATTCACCTTGCCGCAACCATGCCGATATAGCATGAGGCTCGTGCGTATGCTTTAACGAAGTATAAGCAGCAACTTTTAGTTCCGATTCCATGTAAAGTTTTTCCCATGCAGTATGCGAAGCAACTCCAAAATAGCTTAGCAGCTTAACCGTTTTTTCCTCGACTTTTCGAGTAGGCGTAATCCAATTATTTTTAGCCATTTCGGCATACGGAAACTCTTTTGCCCATTCTTCTGCATTGGCAACAACCAATTTTAATTTCTCCCTGATTTTAAATTCATCGTAACGTTGCTGGTATCTAAGCCAGAAACCTGCCGGTATTTTGGTTACATTCTCAAATTTTATTGCCATCTCAGGTGTAATTGAACTTTCTTCGTTTAAAACGGCAATAATGGTTTTTTCAGGCTTATCAGTACGCAATGCAAACTCCTTACGGCTCATGCCCATTTCTTCGAGTTTTTCGTTAAGCGTTACAGCAGGATGAAAAACTACATCAGGATTATATTGATTCAATTTTGCCATGTTTTAAAGTTTTTAATGATAATCAACAATTTCAATTATATCAACTACACGCATTTCAGTTAAAATTGGTGTTCCATGTTCATTTGTTGGTACTGGCTTTTCTGCAGGTTCAAAAATTAAACGGTACGGATGGTCGAGATTACATGCCCATTGTCCGTTTCGATCACCTTTTAGAGTATGATAATTGCCGGGTTGAAATTGCAACTCGTCGAAGCTTTGGGCATTAGTCATTTCTTCCATACGTTGATGATATTTCTTTGCTCTTTCATTACCTAATTTCTTTTGAGCAAGGGCATAATTGTTTGCCCATTTCTCTAATTTCTTATTTGCAAAGATAATATCCATTTCTTTGAATTCAAAATATAACTTACACTTTCTGTTAATTAAAATAATTTAATTGGTAATTATTTCGTTTAAAATACCATCGGTTTCTTTTTCGAGTTGCAGAATTTCGGCTGTAATTTCTTCAATGCTGCGAGGCGGTACATAGTTGTAAAAATAACGGGTAAACGATATTTCGTAACCCTTTACTGTTTTGCTGTGGTCAATCCACGCTTCGGGTACATGTTGTAATACTTCACGCTCAAAATACGTTTCAATATCTTCGTCCAGTGGTACGTTTTCGGTATCTCTTAAATCGCTGTCAGGATCGTAAATAATAGTTCCGTTTTTTTCGGTTTTCTTAATTATAGGTTCGGCATCCTCGTTTTTCCAAGCAATGGCGTTTAGGATTGTCTTTTGTGCCTTATTATCGAGTTTGAATTTTTTGTTTTTAATGGTATCTGCAAACAGTGCTGAAAATGTATTGAAATCGTTGAATTGCTCCGCACCAATGGTGTTCATCAGTTTGGTTGCCTCGTTCATTTGCTCTAACTGTGCTTTCCAAAACTCCTGACTTAGCAAATTCTTTCTGTCGCTTGCTTTAAGTTTAATTTCATGTTTGGTAAGGTGTTTTTCAATTTCAAACTTCAGGTCTTTTAGTTTGGTGTAAACTTCATTGCCAAATTTCTCATACGTCCAGGTCATTTCGTCCACTATGTTTTTATCGAAACGCAAGGTTTCAATGGCTCCTTTGGTAAACTTTGCTGATAAACGAAGTGGTCGCTCAACCGTAATTTTGTTGTAGCCAAAATATTCGTTGGGGTAAATTTTTGAAAAGTCCGATTCATTAAAATCGAGGTAAAGCTGTGTAATTTGGTCGATGTGTTCGGCTTTCATTTCACAGTTTTTATCGCCCAAATTTTTTTGAAGTTTTACATATAGCTCAAGTGCATTTATTAATTGTACTTTGCCTTTTCGGTGCGCTGGTTTTCGGTTGTTTACAATCCACACATAAGTTGGAATGCCGGTGTTGTAAAAAATATTTTTTGGTAAAGCAATAATGCAGTCTAACCAATCATTTTCGATAAGGTGTTTGCGGATTTCGCTTTCGCCACCACCTGCATCGCCTGTAAACAAAGCTGAACCGTTGTGGACGGTAGCAATTCGGCTTCCCAGTTCGGTATTGTGTTTCATTTTACTAACCATGTTCATCAGAAACAATAACTGTCCGTCAGAAATGGTTGGTAAACCTACCTGGAATCGAGCATCTTTTATATTTTCGCTGTTTTCTCCGCTTCCTTTTTTACCTCTATTATCCACAATGGCGTTTTCATCCAACTTCCATGTTTTACCATAAGGCGGATTTGAAAGCATAAAATCAAAATGCAGGTTTGGAAAACCATCTTTTGAAAGCGTTGAACCAAAGGCAATATTTTCAGGTTTATCGCCTTTTATCAGCATGTCGGAAGTACAAATAGCATACGTTTCGGGGTTTACTTCTTGTCCGTAAAGATTAAAACCATCTTTACGACCTGTTACTGCTTCTGCAAACTGTTCAGCCTCGGTAAGCATTCCACCGCTACCGCAAGCAGGGTCGTAAATCAAAAAAGTTCCTTTTTTAATTTGGTCTTTTACAGGAAGAAACAAAATGTGGGTCATCAATTTAATGATTTCTCTTGGCGTAAAGTGTTCCCCTGCTTCCTCGTTGTTCTCCTCGTTGAATTTTCGTATAAGTTCCTCAAATACGCAGTCCATACTTAAATTGGTCAAAGGTGGCATTTTCTCACCTTTTCCGTTTAATGCCTCATTTGGGCTA
>CAZAMT010000081.1:0-14240 GCA_964486145.1 uncultured Bacteroidales bacterium | reverse complement strand
GATTGAAATGAGTGCCAAATTTCAGGTTTGGTCACAAATTTTAAACAGATGAAAAAAATTATTCTTTACATGTTCGCTCTTACAACTGCTTTGCCTTTGTTTTCGCAAAGCACGGAGGAAATAGAAAATCAAAATTTAATCAAGCTTTACGAGGGTCTCAGGGTTGCCGATGTATGTGATGGTATGGATATGGTTGGGTTGATGGACGTTGGATTGATGGACCCTAAGATATCTCCACTTTGGAAAGATATCGAAAACTTTGATCATCAATTTGCAGGCATAGCCTTTACCGTGCGCTATGTTCCCTCGCGAAGAGTACCTCATCCCGAAAGCACTTCCATTGAAGATTATAAAAACTGGCGTGATCAATGGTATACCAACCTTTCCGGCGAACCTTTCATTGAACATATCAGGCCAGGACATGTTATTGTTATTGACAATGACGGTGATGGCGATACAGGTACCACGGGATCAAACAACAGTATGATATGGACAAGAAAAGGTGCTGTAGGAATTGTCTCAGCCGGCGGGGTGCGCGATACGGATGAGATAATAAAACAAAATATTCCATTGTACATGGATTATTTCAAGCGTGGCAGGGGGATTCGTCCCGGCAGAAACGAGTTGGAATCCTTCAATGAACCCATCGAGGTGGGAGGTGTCTACATTAAACCTGGTGATGTAATTGTAGCCGATGGTGACGGTGTGATCGTGGTACCTCGCGATAAAGCGGTTGAAGTTGCTGATGCTGCCCGTGAAGAACTTACCATTGACAAAGCAGCCCGGAAAAAACTCTACGAAGAATTAGGTATACCAATGGATTTTACGGTAGAAGATTAATCGATACTATCATAGCCAGATTATCAATTAAATTTGAAACAAAATAACCGCGAAATATAAATTCTAAAATACACAACCATGATGAATTTGATCAAAAATAATACATGTACCCTGTTTATTTTTCTCGCCATGCTCATGTCTATCAACACGTACGGTGAAGAAATTGAACCATTGCCCATTGGTGTAAAGGCACCTGATTTCTCGTTAAAAGCCACCGATGGAAAAATGTATTCATTGTCAGATTTTGAGGATGCTGATATACTGGTTTTGATTTTTACTGCCAATCACTGTCCCACAGCCCAGGCCTATGAGCAACGAATGATTCAGCTAGTTAACGATTACAAAGATAAGGGTGTGAAGGTTGTGGCTGTCTCGCCCAACAGCCCGAAAGCACTTTGCCTGGAAGAGCAGGGATATTCAAACCTGGGAGACGATTTTGAAGACATGGTAAAGCGGGCAGAAAATCAAAAATTCAACTTCATCTACCTTTATGATGGTGACTCCCATGAAATGTCAAAAGCATACGGCCCTGCAACAACTCCTCATGTTTATATTTTTGATAAAGACAGGGCCCTTCGGTTCCGGGGTAGAATTGATGATATGGAAAACCCGTACAAAGCGCCAACCTCCCGGGATACCCGCGCAGCGCTGGATGCTTTGCTGTCTGGTAAACCTGTGCCTGTTGAAACGACAAAAACATTTGGTTGTTCGGTAAAATGGGCCAGCAAAGCCGACTGGCGTAAAAAACTGGACGATGATTGGAAAAACAAACCGGTAACCCTGAAAAATGCCGGATTGGACGAGCTTAAAAACGTACTTATAAATAATACCGGAAATTATCGTGTTATCAACTTTTGGGCTACATGGTGCGGCCCCTGTGTGATTGAGTTTCCCGATCTCATCAATTTACAGCGAATCTATGGCGGGCGTGATTTTGAGTTTGTCACGTTTAGTCTTGATGAGCCATCAAAAGAAACGAAGGTATTACAGTTTCTAAAGGATAAAAACGCTGCAACCAGCAATTATATATACACGGGAGAAAACAAATACAAACTTTTGGAAGCTGTAGATGACAAATGGAGTGGTTCCATTCCATTTACCATTTTAATAGCCCCGGGAGGAGAGATTCTTTACCAAAACCAGGGCATTGTCGATGTTCTGGAACTAAGAACAGAAATTGTTAAACATTTAGGCAGATTTTTCGCCGATAATTAACGAAACATATAGTTACCACTCAAACCAATTTATCATGTTATACTCAAAAACCATAACCTTATTCTTTCTTGTAATTCTCATTTCAGCTTGTCAGTCGAATACATCAACAAAATCAGATTATTCAGACGGAAAAGATGAAATACAGTCTTCCGAAAATGGATGGACAACACTTTTTAATGGTGAAAACCTCGAAGGATGGAAAACTCTTGGCGGTGATGCAAATTTTTATGTTGAAGACGGAGCTATCGTGGGACTTACCGAAGAAAATGTACCCAATAGCTTTCTTGTGACTGAGAATGAATATGATGATTTCATACTGGAAGTAGATTTTAAGATTGAAAGTGAAATCAATTCCGGTGTGCAGATTCGTAGCGGAGTATACGAAAAAGATACCACAACCGGCTACCTCTCCGGTAAGCTGGAAGAAGGCACAAGAGACTGGAAGGCAGGCCGCGTTCATGGTTACCAGATTGAAATTGATCCCTCAGACAGGGCATGGACCGGAGGCTTTTATGAAGAAGGTGGCAGGGGTTGGCTTCAACCACTTACCGATAACCAGGACGCTCAAAAAGCATACAAACCCGGCGAATGGAACCACATGAAAATAAAAGCTGAAGGAAATCATTTCGAAACATGGATCAATGGTGTAAAAGCCGCTGATACAACAGACGACATGGCAAAAAGCGGATTTATTGGCCTGCAGTTGCACTCTGCCTGGAAAAAAGAACAGATCGGGAAAAAAGTATGGTTTAAAGAAATCAAGATTAAAGAACTGTAATTCCTGAACTGAGAAGGTAATGTAATCAAATACAGTGCTGAAAGAATGGATGCTTGAAAGAATGTAAAACCCGGTTGTCCATTATCCGGTTTAATTCATCAATTAATTATTCGGTTTACGATAAATTAAATCCGTGCCAGGTGTTTTCAGTATTGTGACCGGTATGATGTTGCTTTCGACGCTGTTCAGTAATTCATCGGTAACAACTACTTTAACTTCCTGTGAATCCAACAGTGTTGAAATACCAAATGAATTACCTGTGCCTGATTGAAGGGTCACTCCGTCTACGTGGAAATCATATGTTAGAGTACCGTTTCCACCTGTTGCAGAAGCTTCAAACACTATCTCCTCACCCTTACAAACGGTTGTATCGGCATCAAGGGAAGCAAGGCTAACCGATACAGGAGATTGTACTTCAACATCGTAAGTAAACGTTGTTATATTATTGGTTACATCCCTGGCAGTCCATGAAATGCTGTGAATCCCAACCGGTATAGAAAAGCCATCCAGAGTACTGCCTCCGCCGTCAAAATCGTGTTCAAGAGAGGCGACAGAACAATTATCTGTTGCGTCAACGTTTAAGGAATTATCAACAACACTGTATTCATTTCCAGCACCAGCTATGAAAGAAGTTGATCCGGAATAACTGATTGAAGGTGAAATTGTATCACGAACAATAACATCAAAATGTACCTGTGCAGGGCCATTTCCTGAACCATCGGTAAATTCATAAACAATTGTAGTTGTATCGGTAAACACAGATCCGGAGCTATAACCGGAAACCAGGGTTCCATTGCTCTCTCCATCGCTGTTATCCCTGAAAAGCGGAAGGTTATAATTAACCACCAGACCACACTCTCCAATGCCTGCATATAAAATGGTGTCATTTGGTGCGTAAACAATTTCTGCAGCCATGGTATCCAACACATGAACGTTGGTCTGGCAACTTGATTGCGCGTTGAAACTATCCTCTACCGTCATTGTAACTGTATTGACACCAATATCCGAAGCCCCAAATGCTGATTTACTTAATGACCTGTTGATTGGATCTCCATCGGGATCATAGGATCCATTGTCGGCCGAATCAACCGGTAGTGTTGCCTGGCCGGTACCATCAAGGTAAATGGTAACATCTCCGCTGCACGAAGCGACAGGTGGATCATTGTCGGCAGTAACTGTTATAAATACCGTGGATACATTCGATTCCAATCCGCTGATGTCCCTAATGGTATAAGTGAAAACATCATTACCTGTGTAATCTGTATCAGGCGTGTAGGTAACAATCCCTCCGCCAATAACTGATACACTTCCATTGGTTGGTACGGATTTAATGAACACACTTTCGATGTCAAGTGTTGCTCTGCTATCCTGGTCATCATCATTGGAAGCAACATCGATATTTACTGCTACATCTTCCTGGGTTGAAATGGTATCGTTTAATGAAACCGGATTGTAGTCATTGCTAAATTGAACTGTTATTTGCACCGTTGCACTGGCTTTATCGCTGTTATTATCCGTGATTTCATACGTAAACTGATCGACACCAAAATATTGTTCATCCGGTGTGTAGCTGAAATTACCATCAGATTGCATTGTCACTATTCCATGTGAAGGATTTGATTTCACTGAAAGGGTAACGCCATCACCCAGGCCACTATCATTGTTAAGAACATTACCCGAAACAGCAGTATTTTCAGGAGTTGTAAAGGCATCACTTACGGCAACCGGAATATCATTAACCGATATTACCGTAAATATTACCCGCGCTGTGGAATCATCTCCATCTGCATCCTGTATGGTATAGAAGATGGTATCTTTGCCAAAATAATTTGCATCAGGCTGATAGGTAAATTCACCAGTGGATGTGTCTATGTTGAGGTTTCCGTTCACAGGATTTGTGTAAGATGAAATGGTTACAGGAATATCTCCCAAACCAACATCGTTCAATAATACATTATCCGTTAATAAATTATCTTCATTTAAGCTGTAATTGTCATTTTTTGCGACAGGTGTTTCATCATTGTCTATAATTGTACCAACAGCGGTGCTGTCATCGAAATCTGCATTGGACGATATGTTTTGTAAAAGAACTTTAAAAAATTCATTTCCCTCCTCCTCAGTGTCCTCAGAAGTAGATACAGAAAAAGTTTTACTCAACTGATTAGCAGGTACCGTTAGGTTAGTAGTGGTTTTTCCGGTGAAATCAGCCGGTGAAATTGCGGTACTGTCCTTTGTTTCGTATTGAAGGGTTATCGCGGTGCTTGATGGGTGTGATACCTGCACTACAAATGTAAAATCGGTACCCTCCTCACCTGAAACGTCTGCAATGGTTACCTGGGGTTTTCCATCGTTATCAATTATTTTAGCTTTAAACATGATTTGGGTCGAATCGTTGGAAAACATGGCATTCTGCAAATCTTCAAAGTAAACGTTAAACTGTTCTGTTCCTTCGGTTATGATATCGTCAACTGTAGGAATAGCTATCTGAAAACTGGTTTCACCTGAATTAACAGTTGCAATCTGGTCAATGAACTCTGTGTAATCATCCGGTGAGATTGCAACATCATCCAACGTTGTAAACTTAAACTCAATTTGTTCAGCACTTGGATTTGATAACGTGCCATTGATTGTTACGTTATTTCCCTCAGTTGAACCCACCGAATTTAATGAAATTTCGGGTGTTTCGTCATCATCAATAATTTCCAGATGCGCAGTTACATTTCCTGTTTGCGCGTTTGTAATACCTGATAAACTAAGCTGGAACTGTTCATTTGCACCAGGTTCATCGATATTATCATTTATAACTGAAATAGTTACTGTTTTTGATAACTCTTCGGGGTCAAATGAAAGCGTACCGGAATATGCTGAAGCAGAATAATCACTTCCCTGAATTGCGGTACCTGCATTTATCTGGTAATTTGCAGTTATTGTCTGACCGCTTTTCCTATCAAGGTTTATATTTAGCTGGAAAGTACCAGTATCTTCGGGAAAGCTCAAAACGGAAGGGACAGAGATAACCGGTTTCGGATCGCCATCGTCAGCAATTATACCCGCTGCCGTTCCCTCGCTGATTATCGCGTTGGAAGGAGAACTGATGGTAATCTGAAAAGATTCATCATCTTCAGCAAGTAAATCATTTAAAATTGGCACATTTACTGTAAAAGTGGTGTTTCCTTTGGTAATAGTGCCCGTTCCGGATACATTGGTAAAATCTTTGCCTGCTGCTGCTGTTCCACCCGTTGTTTCATAATAAAACGTAACATCATCTTCGTTCCATGGATGCGATAATTCAATGGTGAAATTTACGTTTGGTTCGGATGTATTTCCTTCGGTAATGGAATACGTTGCCGGATTTACACTTAAACACGGCATAATCTTCACTTCATTTGAAGGATATGTTAAACTGGGTTGTCCCTCACAGTTAGTAATACCAACCACTTTATATCTACCCGGAGAACTGGCAGAATAGCTGGAACCTGTTTCTCCTAAAATTTCTTCTCCATCCTTATACCATTTATATTCAGAGTATCCGCTTGCGGTAAATTCAACATTACTGCCACATAATCCATTTGCAGTAATTACAGGATTATATGATATTTCGGGCACTGTCCCAAATCCCGAATAATATCCTCCAGCTCCAATGGCATTGCTTTCAATGGTTAAAGCTGCATTGAGCGCACCATTGGACTCAATGGTAAAATTCCAGTCAGTTCCCGGGTTGTAATTGGCAAGATCGGACCGTGGTACAGAGTACGACACCCAATTTGGGTTACCCTGAACCGATTGAGCACCTGTAATATTGTTCCCGTTAATGGTCACGGAAGATCCCACCTGGGTAACTAATTTTATTTCAGGATTTCCCAGAAAATCTGCATAAGAGATCTGGACTTTTTTAGATGCATTACAAGTCAATCTCGGTATAAAATACATCCCTGTAGTTGCATTTGATGTTGAACCTGCCATCGATTGAAAAACATAAACAGCCTGGTCGGCACGTATGTACAGGTTATCCGTTCCATTATCATACTGGTTTTCAGGAATTACAGCGTAATCCCCAGCATTTGTCATCGTAGCATAAGCTGATGAATTACCATTCAAATAAACAGAGGTGTTGTCCTTTGTTGCTACTACAATCACATTTTCTGAAAGGTTTGATCCCCCTCCCCGGCAAAGAATGTATTCTTTACCAACAATCTCAATGGGTACAATCTGATCTACTCCAATATCTCTGAGCCCGGGATCAGCACCTGCAGTCCACGAACCAGAATTTACAACTATGGGTTTATTTGAGGTGATATGAGTTCCGTTGATATGATTCACAGAAACATTATTCAATCCGGATTGATATAAATCTCTTTTAATCAGGTAGGATTGTCCGGCATGAAGAACAACCGTAAATGTATTTGAACCGTGTCCGTCGAACGTGAAATTTGGATTTGAAACAGTAACAAACGTGTTGTTCTCACTGGCCATGAATGATATGAACTGTGCCCTTCTCCTGTTACGCGAATTGTTATGGTTATTGTCTTCAAGTACAGTATACATATGTCCGGTAAAAAAATCTACACCGAGTCCAACTGTACCTTTTGAAGTAACAATCATTCCCTGAAGATTGGTTAAATGCGTTATGTTAACAAAAAAACCTTTTGGGCCTGTAAAAATTAATCCCTCTGTATCCAGCACAGTATTAGATTGCGAGGCATTGATCATCCCTTCAGCATTGAATTTATTTCCAAAATCGATAATAGCAGGACTATTCTTTGATATGATCACTTCCTGATAAAAACTGGCATTATTATTTTGAATCGTTACCTTAAACGGGGCATTTTCAAAAGTAGATAATACAGCATAATGGTCGTTATAATCTCCTCCGTTATCGCCTGTGTAGTAAAATGGAGGCATGTAATGTAGTGTATCGATTTGCCCAAATGAATGTTTTGGGATGACAAATAATACAATGATTATCCATACATATTTTAATGATATATTAAATAGAAGCTTCATTGACAGTGAAATTCAGGTATCCATATTAACATCATTTTATACTTCCATTTGTTAGATAGGTTATATTTAATCCACCAAATCAATCATTTTTAATATCAACGATGTTAATTTCAAGGTACATTAAAAAAAAACGGAAAGCCAACCAACCTGTAAACAAAATTTTCAATTTATCCCTTACATGTATTACAATAGTTCTCAATGAAAAGAATGAGAATTATCGTTGAATTGTTTTTAAAAAATCGTTTTTTTTGCCAAAATTTTAAACCGTACGTTATGAGCAAAGTATTAATCATTGGAGCCGGCGGTGTTGGCCGCGTTGTTGCGTACAAAGTTGCCTCTGTGCCCGAAGTGTTTTCGGATATCATGCTTGCCAGCCGCACGAAATCAAAATGTGATGATATCGCAAGCTCCGTTGGTAATCAAAAAATAAGGACTGCCCAGGTAGATGCAGAAAATGTTCCGGAGCTTGTAAATCTTATTAAATCATTCAAACCGGAGCTTGTAATAAATGTTGCTTTACCATACCAGGATCTTACGATTATGGATGCATGCCTGGAAACAGGGGTGAGCTATCTGGACACAGCTAATTACGAGCCAAAAGATGAGGCGAAATTTGAATATAAATGGCAGTGGGCTTATCAGGATAAATTCAAAAATGCCGGGTTAACTGCAATCCTCGGCTGCGGTTTTGATCCCGGCGTAACAAGCATTTTTACTGCTTATGCAGCCAAACACCATTTCGATGAAATCCAATACCTCGACATCGTTGATTGCAATGCCGGCGACCATGGGAAACCCTTTGCAACTAATTTTAACCCTGAAATCAATATTCGTGAGGTTACCCAAAAAGGAAAATACTGGGACAATGGTAAATGGGTAGATACTGAACCTCATGAAATTCATAAACCCCTGACATATCCAAATATTGGCCCGAAAGAATCCTATCTCATTTACCATGAGGAACTCGAATCACTGGTAAAAAACTATCCAACCCTAAAAAGGGCACGCTTCTGGATGACCTTCGGCCAGGAATATCTAACACACCTGCGTGTTATCCAAAACATTGGCATGGCTGGTATTGAACCGGTAATGTTTGAAGGTAAAGAGATTGTTCCGATTCAGTTTTTAAAAGCTGTATTACCCGATCCCGGTGAACTTGGAGAAAACTATACAGGAGAAACATCGATTGGGTGCCGTATCAGGGGTATCAAGGACGAAAAAGAAAAAACCTACTACATTTATAACAATTGCAGTCACCAGGCTGCTTATGATGAAACCGGAGCCCAGGGAGTGAGTTACACAACCGGAGTGCCTGCTATGATTGGCGCCATGATGTACCTTACCGGAAAATGGAAAAAACCAGGGGTGTTCAATGTAGAAGAGTTTAATCCGGACCCATTCATGGACATGCTCAACAAACACGGCTTGCCCTGGCATGAAATGCAGGATGTGGATTTGGAGGTATAAATCCATCTGGATACGTTCATACATTTTCAGTAAGCAAAAATCTTTTTCATTTTTCTGGCTGCATTTTCAATGGATTATTGTTTTTTTGCAGACAGTTGGAATTAAAATATGTGATTATGGCAATAGATTTTAGTGCAGTTCCTTCGCCATGCTTTGTGCTTGACGCTGACAAGTTAAAAAATAACCTGAGGTTACTTAAAGATGTGGAGGAACAGAGCGGTGCAACAATTATACTGTCCTTCAAAGGATTCGCCATGTGGAGCGCATTTCCTGTTATCCGAAAATATATCAAAGGTGTAGCTGCAAGTTCCAGCCATGAAGCCCGACTCGGATTTGAAGAAATGAAAACCCTGTCCCATACCTATTCACCTGTTTACAGCAGCAGAGACTTTGAGGAAATAGCGAGGCATAGTAGCCATCTAACCTTTAATTCAATATCACAATACCAACAATATGGTACTCTGCTAAAAAAAATAAATCCGCGTACTTCTGCAGGTCTGCGGGTAAACCCGGAATATTCGGAAGTTAATACAGAATTGTATAATCCTTGTATACCAGGCTCACGACTGGGAATTCCGCCCGGGCAACTTAAAGATTTACCTGATGAAGTGGAAGGATTGCATTTCCATACGTTGTGTGAATCGGGAGCAGAAGAGCTACAAAATACTCTTTCGGCATTTGAAGAAAAATTCGGACATCTTTTAAACCAGGTTAAATGGGTGAATTTCGGTGGTGGCCATCTTATCACCCACGAAAAATATAACACCGACCTGTTTATTGAATTAATTACCCGTTTTCGTAAAAAATACGATGTTGAAATAATTCTTGAGCCTGGTGCGGCGTTTGTATGGAATACTGGCTATCTGGTATCAGAAATACAGGATATTGTTGAATACCATGGAATAAAAACGGCCATGCTGGATGTATCATTTACAGCCCATATGCCCGATACCCTTGAGATGCCATATAAACCAAATATCGTTGGAGCTACTGATCCTGTTGAAGGTAAGCCAACATACCGCATGGGAGGCAATACCTGTCTTTCAGGTGACTACAAAGGTGATTGGTCTTTTGAAAAACCATTGAATATAGGTGATAAGATTATTTTTGAAGATATGATGCATTATACTATGGTAAAAACCACTACTTTTAACGGCGTACAGCATCCATCCATTGGTAGCTGGAAAGAACCAGAAGGATTTAAATTGATCCGGCAATTTACTTACGAGGATTATAAAAACAGGTTATCCTGATTTTTTTGGTAAATGAATTTTTCTTTACGTAAAAAAATAATATTTTTGACGTAAATTTATGGTACTAATGCGAATTTAGTGAAAAGGACTGAGTATAAATAAAAAAATTAATTGCTTAAAAGTGGCAGTAGCAAGCAGTAGAAGGAAGTAATAGCAATCTCGTGATTTGCGAAACTGCCACTGCAACTGGTTCCTGCCACTTACCTGTTTTGTTTGTTTAATCCATGTTCTTTTCTTCCACTAAAATGGTAGTAGAAACAAATTTATAGGTTATGGACACAAAAGTTACCTTACATTTTGATAAACAGGTCATTGATAAAGCCAAAGACTTTGCAAAGGAGAATAACATCAGTTTGTCCAGGCTTACAGAGTACCTGTATCGGAACATAATTACCGGTAATTATAAAACCCTCGAAGAATTACCAATTGCCGATTGGGTAAACCAGGTCGCCGAAGGAAAAGCCGAATATAAGCGGCGTTCACGCCAGGATAGTAAAGCAGAATACTTCAAATCCAGGTAATGCGGGTTTTTGTTGATGCAAATATCCTGATTGCCGTTTTAAACAAAGAATATCCGTTATTCACGTATGCAGCCAGAGTCCTCAGCTTAAGCAACAGACCCGGATTTCATCTGTATACATCGCCTTTATGCCTTGCCATAGGTTTTTACTTTGCAACCAAAAAAACCGGTGAAAAAGCAGCTAAACGTAAAATTGAAATACTTCTTAACAATATTTCCATCACCGAAATAAACGAATCTGTTACAAAAAATGCCCTTCAAAATCCGAAAGTACATGATTTTGAAGATGGTATGGAATATTACTCGGCTATCAACAGTGACTGTCAGGTAATTGTTACTACCGATACAGAAGATTTTTATTTCAGTGAAATTCAGGTACTGGATAGTGAAGCATTTTTAAAAGTTTTTTATTAAACATTTCTTTTTCATACATTTGATTTTTTACTTAATTAACTAACGTAAATCTGCAGAAAATGAAAAAGCTTGCCTCATTCCTCCTTGTCATAATCTCTCTCATATTATTTCAGTGTCAATCTTCATCTCCCGATGGGAAAAATGCTTATAAGGCAGACGTAATCATTTACGGCGGTACTTCAGCCGCAGTCATAGCTGCTGTGCAAGTGGCAAAAATGAATCATTCTGTTATTATGGTTTCACCGGATGTTCATTTAGGAGGATTATCAGCAGGCGGCCTTGGCTGGACAGACACAGGAAACAAAGAAGTTATCGGCGGACTGGCACGTGAGTTTTACCACCGTATATACAAGCACTACCAGAAATTAGAATCCTGGAAATGGCAGGACAAAGAAGAATATGGCAATAAAGGTCAGGGAACACCGGCGATCGATGGTGAGCAACGAACCATGTGGATTTTCGAACCGCATGCTGCCGAACAGGTTTTTGAGGATTTTATAAGCGAACACGACATTGAAGTGTTGCGGGATGAATGGCTGAACCGGGAGGAAGGTGTTGCATTGGAAAACGGCAAAATCAAATCCATTACCACGCTTAGCGGAAAAACTTTTACCGGTGAGATTTTTATTGATGCCACTTACGAAGGTGATTTGATGGCCGCAGCCGATGTATCGTATCATGTTGGAAGGGAAGCAAATGATGTGTATGGAGAAAGCTGGAATGGAGTGCAAACGGGTGTACTTCACCATGCACATTGGTTTAAAAATGATATTGATCCCTATGTTGTTCCGGGAGATCCTGCCAGCGGATTGTTGCCTCGTATTTCCGGTGAAGATCCGGGCAAATATGGCTCCGGAGATAACAAGGTGCAGGCATATTGTTTCCGCATGTGCCTGACCGATCATCCTGAAAACAGAGTACCTTTTCAACGTCCGGAAGGTTATGACAGTACCCAGTATGAATTACTGGTCAGGGTTTACAATGCAGGCTGGAATGGGACCTTTAACAAGTTTGATCCTATTCCTAACAAAAAAACCGATACGAATAACCACGGTCCGTTCAGTACCGATAATATAGGAAAGAATTACGATTATCCGGAAGCTTCTTATGAACAAAGAAAGGAAATCATTAAAGAACATGAAACTTACCAGAAAGGCTTGATGTATTTCATTGCCAATGACCCGCGTATCCCGGAAGAAACCCAAAATGAAATGCAGCGCTGGGGCCTGGCCAAAGATGAATTTGTTGATAACGGTAACTGGCCACATCAATTGTACATACGTGAATCACGACGCATGACTGGAAGCTACGTCATGACCGAACATGATATTCTCAGTAACCGGGAAGTTCCCAAACCGGCAGGCATGGGTTCGTATACCATGGATTCGCATAATGTACAACGTTATATTAAACCGGACGGATATGTGCAAAACGAAGGTGATATTGGAGTAAAAGTCCCAAAACCTTACCAGATTTCATACGATGCATTGACTCCAAAGGCTGAAGAATGCAGAAACCTGCTGGTGCCGGTATGTGTTTCCAGCTCCCACATCGCTTTTGGGTCCATACGAATGGAACCTGTATTTATGATTTTGGGACAATCAGCGGCAACTGCAGGTGTAATGGCTCTTGAAAAAAGTATTGCTGTGCAGGAAATAGATTATGAAGAATTGAAATCGGAACTTGAAAATAATGGACAGATATTAAAAAATTAAAATGAGTAAATACCCATATATCATTATACTACCTGTCGTATGCATTATCGTGTTATATAGCTGTCAGGATAAAGAAATCAAGCGATATAAACCCGAAATCACAAGTAAATGGTGGACAATAGCTGAAAATCCGGATTTGGGAGAATATACATCCCCCCGGCAACAACCGGTTGATTTTGGTATTTGGCAGGCCAGGGACGGTACATGGCAACTTTGGTCATGCATAAGGCATACCAATTGCGGAGGAAATACAAGACTTTTTTATGGATGGGAAGCGAAAAATCTGACAGATAGTCTATGGACACCCAAAGGAATAATGATGGAAGCGGACACCTCTGTTGGAGAGCACCTTGGAGGCCTCCAGGCCCCACATGTTATTGTTAAAGACGATTTGTATTATATGATTTATGGCGGATGGGATCAGCTTTGCCTGGCAACAAGTAAAGACGGGAAAAATTTTAAGCGGGTCATCAACGAAAATGGAACGACAGAAATTTTTACAGGCCCATATGATAATTCAAGGGATGCAATGACCATTAAAATCGGAGATTTATATTATTGCTACTATACCGGACATATCATTGGTGAAACAACCAAAAAAATAAAAGCAGCAATATTTTGTCGAACTTCCAGCGACCTTTACGAATGGAGTGAAGCAACAATGGTTAGCGGCGGGGGCAGTGTAGCTGATATGGACAACTGGTACGGAGGGGATGCAGAATGTCCTCACGTAGTAAAACATAACAACCTTTTTGTTTTGTTTCGTAACATCCGATATGGTGAAAATAGCCTCAATGTACAATATTGCTCCGATAATCCGTTAAATTTTGGAATTGATACGGATAGTTTAATGGTAAATCAACTACCAGTTGCCGCTCCTGAAATTATTACCTACAATGACGCGTATTACATCGCTTCATTGAAAACAACCCTGGATGGTATTAAACTGGCGCGATTAGAATTTACTGCAATCGACCAATAATTAGTCGAACTGCTCTTCACATAAAATGACGATATTGAATTCTATCTATTTT
>CAZAMT010000080.1:0-14253 GCA_964486145.1 uncultured Bacteroidales bacterium | reverse complement strand
GATTAAAAAGTGTGGCACACAATCAGACTGGTCACAATTTTTAAACACATGAAAAAGATAGCAGCTTTAATAGCAGTAATTGGTATGGCAGGTATAACCCATGCCCAGCAAATGGTCGATGGAGGTATTGACAGTGTGGTAGTTGGTAGCACGGTTCCTTATGCAGTGACTCCAGATGCCACTATTGCAGGAATGACCTCCCTGATGAATCCATCCTTGTTCAAATGGTTTATGACCGATGATGGCGACAATGAAGTAACCGCAGGTTTTTCCGTGGCCGAAATACCAACCGGAGGGTTGTACGCTGAAGACAGTATAAATGTCACCTGGAGCGCCGCTGCTGGAACCATGTTCAAAGTGAAAACATCAGAGGTAAGTCAACCAAAATTTGGCTCTGCCTGTGAAGGGAGTGTATCCGAATTATACGTGCAGGTGCTGGAAGTACCATCCGTTGGTTTAAATGGTTCGGCTCCTTTCCAAAGCGGAGGATGCGGGCTGTCAACAGATACTGTTTCCATTGATGTAAGCGGGATAGGCCCCTGGGATGTAACTTTCTCCATAGAATTTGATGACAACGGTTCACCCGTTGAATACACAGAAACCATTGGCTCAACAGGAATGAATGGAAATTTTACACTTGATTTGGTTCTGGATGACAGCAATCATCTGACCAACGGAGCAGGCAAATACGATGTGAACCTGATCAATATATCAGACAGAATTTCTTCCAAGTCTTTGGTTGATGTTCCAGGCAGTGTAACAACAGCGGATGAATATGTCATTGGCATTTATCCGGCTCCAAACACAGGTTCAATAAGACATATCAGTAACTAAATTATCAATAGATCGATTGTAAATACTATATGAACCAAGGACAACTTGCCCCGATTTATCGGGGAAGGACTGCCTGCCCCGATATTTTTTCGGGGAGTTCAACGAAGTTAATTAATAAGGCTAAGTTCAGATGAGACTGATTTCCGGAATAGCAAGCATAATTATTTTCTTTGGCTTCAACATGTACAGTGTTTTAGCTCAAAACTTAGATGCCGTATGTGTAGGTAGTTCTGAAACTTATGCTGTAAGCGGATTACCGGAATCAGTATTCATTTGGGAAGTTGATGATCCCAGGGCCGAGGTTGAAAACAGAGGCGATTCAGCAACCATTCACTGGGGATCACCGGGTGTACATAAAATCACTGTAAAAGAAATATCAAAACATGGATGCGAAGGTTCACCCGTATATGCATTTGTAACCGTGGAATTTGCCAACGTTAATTTTGAAGATGAAATACATTTATGCGAAGGCGATGAACAGGTTCTGGATGCAGGGGAATTTGATTATTACTCGTGGAACAACGGCAGTACATCCCGCATAATCACAATTGATGATGCAGGTAAATACTGGGTCAACGTTTCAACTGAAAGTGGATGTTACGGATCGGATACAACCATCATTCATGTTCATAAAAATCCTGAATTGGACCTGGGGAATGATACCGTGTTGTGTGGAAACGAAACCCTAACCCTCGACGGTGGCTTTTTTGATAGCTACCAGTGGTCCACCGGCGATAATTCAAGGTTCATTGATATTTTTGCAATGCGACAGATGATTCACCTTGAGGTTACAGATGAATACGGATGTACATCACAGGACAGCATCCTTATTGCCGAGTGCGATGCAGCAAGTATGTTTAAAGATGTACCAAATGCAATTACACCGAACAACGATGGAGTGCATGACGTATGGGAAATCCCGAATATAGAGATGTTTCCAGATGCCAAAGTTGAGATTTTTGATCGCTGGGGTCGTTTGATTTTCAAAAAAGACGGAGATTATCATAACGATTGGGACGGAAATGACATGAATGGAAATAAACTCCCCATGGATTCCTATTACTATGTTATTGATCTTAAAAAATCAGGCTCAAGCAAAGTTGTTGGAAATGTTACCATTATCAGATAATCGAATAAACATATTCATCGTTAAAAGCTTGAAAGCAGATGTTCGTGGAATAGCTGAAACCATTGGTGAAGGTGGCCGTATTGAAGGTAGAAAAAGATTATAGTGTGCGAGAAATCCCGATAAAAATATTGATATCCTTTTTTGCTGTTGTTGTTCTGGCTGATTTTGCATCAGGGCAGCAACTTCCCATTTATAGTCAGTACCACATGAACAAGTTCCTTATCAATCCTGCCGTTGCAGGACTGGAAGGATATACAGCCTTCAACCTTACGGCACGGGAACAATGGCTCGGAATTAAGGATGCTCCGAAAACGCATGCCATCAGTGTGCAATCGCGAATATTTAAAAACAGCTTTATATCCAGAAATGCTTCGTTACGTCGCAAAAGAAAATGGGGTACGCAGTCCGGCAGGGTTGGATACGGAATTTACCTGTTTAATGATATTAACGGATTGATTGACCGAACAGGTATGCAAGCTACATATGCTTATCACATCCGACAGGGAACAAATCAATTATCATTTGGATTGTCATTACTGGCTTATCAATTCAGGCTTGACAGGCAAAATCTACATTTTTATGGCGACCAGTTTGATGAATTACTAAATCAAAACAGAAATACCCTGTATATTCCTGATGCGAATTTTGGCGTTCATTATTCCGGTGAAGAGTATTATGCCGGATTTTCCGTTTCACAATTATTTAAATCTTCTCTGCAATTTGGTGAAATTGGTGACGGAGAATACGCCATGTTGCGTCATTACAACGTCAATGGTGGATACAAATTTGAAATTAACAATTACCTTCACATTGAACCTTCTGTTTTACTGAAATACCCCCAGGGACTAACACCTCAGCTTGATGTAAACATCAAAATGGATTTTTACAACGATTACTGGGGTGGCTTATCTTTCAGAACAGGCAATGCAGTGATCATCTTTGGTGGTGTCCGGTTTGACAAATTCTATTTCGGATACGCATTCGACTATACCTTGTTGTCGATAAATCAGCATACCTATGGAACACATGAAATTATGATGGTTATTAAGTTTGGCGATAATGCCCGTAGATATAAATGGTTGAATCGTTATTAAATTTCATTCCTTTCGATATTCCATACACCGTATTTTTAATTCTAACTTAAGGCAAACGGGTTTCATTGCAATAAATTAATTGTAAATTTACCAGTGTATTCACCGGAAAATGGAAAAATTACCCCTTGACATATTCCCTGATCCCAGAAATACAGAACCGGAAGGTCTAATTGCGTGTGGTGGAAACCTGTCTCCTCAGATAGTTCTAACAGCATATTTAAAAGGTATTTTCCCATGGTTTTCAGATGATGATCCCATCCTCTGGTGGTCGCCTGATCCCAGAATGATTCTTTACCCTGAAAAATTTAAGGTATCTTCCTCATTGAGGCAAATTATTAAAAAACAAAAGTTTGAAATTCGATTTGATACCTGCTTTGACGAAGTTATAAAAAAATGTGCCCGGGTAAAACGAAAGGATCAGGACAGCACCTGGATTACAGAGGATATGCAACGGGCATACATACGATTGCACCGGTTGGGATATGCCCATTCAGTAGAAGCTTTTGAAAAAGGTCAACTTGTTGGAGGATTGTATGGATTGACACTCGGAAAGATATTTTGCGGGGAATCAATGTTTACAACGGTTTCCGATGCATCAAAAGTGGCATTTCATGCACTTGTTACAAAACTTACAAGCCTAAATTATGCATTTATCGATGCGCAAACACCAACCAGTCACTTAAAAAGCCTTGGTGCCCGGGAAGTACCAAGAAATGAGTTCCTTACATTACTAAACAAACACATTTCCCTCAATGTTTACTGGTGATTATTTCAAGCATAGCTCTATGAGAATGTTCCGCTCGGAGTTGAATTTACCTGGCCACT
This sequence comes from uncultured Bacteroidales bacterium, assembly GCA_964486145.1. Classification (GTDB taxonomy): domain Bacteria; phylum Bacteroidota; class Bacteroidia; order Bacteroidales; family JAAAOM01; genus CAZAMT01. The sequence goes on along the minus strand of CAZAMT010000080.1, from coordinate 10,371 downwards.
GCGGGTCGGGTGGTGAAATTATGATTGGAATTAATTTAACCAATTCCTGCGGGTACATCTCACCAATATTTTTTTCCATGATTATAGTAATGCCACTAAAAATATTTTCTTTCCAGTTTTTGAAGATCCGGCTTTTTTGAAGCCAGTTCAAATGATTCTTCGTAGATCTTGTTCAGTTTACCCGGATGAACCTTTGCTCCTTTTCTAATAAACACCGGTATTTTATGAAACGGGCAATCCACTTCAAGGAACTGCCCTCCCTCATGGACAGTCGATTCATCCCATGCATCAACCCATTGCTCGCCTTTCGGCAGATAACAAGTGTGTTTGGTTTTATTTTTTTGCCATATTGCAGAAACGAGAATATCGGGACCATACATAAATGTTTGCCAGTCATTCCAGGCTTCAGGCTGTTCGGGGTATTCCAGGAACAAAGGACGGATCGGAGGCATGCCCGTGCCATTTGCTTCAACCGCCAGTTTATGGGAATAATCCACAATGTTTTCATGTATTTTGGCATACAATCTCCAGGTGGCAATCAATGTTGTATCATATGTTGGTTCGGTTGCCATATTCCAGGGTCCCTTGTTCCGGGTTGGTCCAAATTCCATAATGGGATTGAAGCAACCAAAGGCAAGCCAGCGTGCGGTTACCTCCCTGTCCATGCCGCCATGCCAATAACCACCGATATCGGATCCCCAGAAAGGAAATCCAATGATGGCTGATCGCTGTGCAGCAATAATGGCTGCTCTCAATCCTTCAGGGGAAGATCCAATATCTCCACCCCAAAATGCACTGTATTTGCTGCTACCTGAATAACCAGCCCTTGGAAATAAAAGAAAATCATTACCGTGTATCTTTTTGCATATTTCGTTTGTTGCTTTTACATAATGCACAGGATAGTCATTCCGCATCTCTCTCGCTGTCTTTCCGTTTGAAAACAGAATATCCCTTGTTTCGGGCACAAGTTCTTCCGATCGATCGAGCTTGAAACCTTTAATACCTTCACTTAATACCTTTGCCAAACCTTTATTTTGCCACCACGATTTTGCCGGTTTATTTGTGAAATCAATCAATGCTAATTCATGCTCCAATGCCCATTCATTTTCCTTTTTAGAAATGGTATAATTTCTTTTTCTTGCTGTGTCGGCCATGTTTCCATCCACCCATGGGGCAATCCATAACAGGAGATTTATATCCTGCTCATTGAGCCAGGAAATCATTTTTATATGATTTGGAAACCGTTGACTGTCCCACTCAAAATCGTCGTATCCCATTGGTCCTTTCGCCCAGGGCCTGTCGATACAATAAACACCGCATGGGATATCGTATGCCTTCATCATTAAAACATCCTCGGTGAGTGTGCTGTTAAACGGAGAGCGAACAGGTGTACCATCGTAATACTGTTTATTGTTTGCATTGTTATCGCGCCACCGAAAAGGCAGAAATGCCCATTCCGGGGGAATGATGGTGGGCCCGACGTTGATTGAATGCGTTTTAACGATTTCTGATGGTTCTTCTGATGTATAAAACGTTCCACTCAATGTAGGCCCTTCGAAATAAACCTGCACGAGATTCGCGTGTTCTTTGCAAATATCATAATGTCCGGGCCATGTACCTTCAATAAACAGCCCATAACCAGCGGATGACAAATAGAATGGGCAGTAAAGGCCCATCGTGGGTTTAATGAGCATCTCCACTGCCTGACCACGGAGATCCAGTGCAGTCTCCATATCTTTCTTCCACGACCCGGTCTGATGGCCATCAACCACACGCTCAAACAAACCGGTAAAATATTCTTCTTGCGTTGCATCCAAATGTATTCCCCAGCCAAGAATGTTTTTATCCGGTTGCGCATTAAAAATAAAATTGTATCCTGTTTCCGACATTGAAAAATTTACCGATACAACGCGTTCATCCAACTTCCACTCTCCTGTAAAACTATGATCATTACTTCTGATAATCTCCGGAGTCCCTTTAAGAGAAAATGTATCCGATCCTGTCCAAAAAATAACACCACCGAGGTTATCCAATTGGTTTGGCACAAGTTTCAAAGGTTCTGAAACATATGGAACATTTATATTTATAGTAACAAAGTCTGAATCCTGGTCAACCACAATGTGAATAAGATCTTTTGGTTGGCAAGCGGTAAGCAACAGCAGATAAACGACAAGTGCAATTTGATTTTTCATTGTTGTGGTATTTGGTGTATATCCTTAAATCCCTAAACGTACCCGAAATTATAATTTTAAATTGGATTTATCAACACCAAAATTGAATCATGTAAAGCAGAAAAAAGCCAGGAAAAATATTTTCCCGGCTTCTTCTGCTTAAAATTCAACTTTTACTCTGTTGTCTGCTATTTTGTTGATTACATCATCATATCCATGCCTCCGTCTCCACCATCCCCGCCGTCATATCCACCACCTCTTTCCCTTCGATCGGGTCGGTAGTTATTTAGTTTATAGCTCAGGCTGATGGTGAAAATGGGAGCTTTCATGCGAAATTTATATTCGGAATAGAAATTTTCACCCGAAGATGTGAAACTCATTCTTCTTGAGTCAAAAACATCCTGAACCCTCGCGGTTACGGTAAGTTTTCTTTTAAGAAAATCCTGGCGCGCGCCGATACCGACAAAAAACATATCATCCCTGGTCCCATCAACGGAGATGGAAGGACTGCGGTAAAACGAACTTATATCAATGCGTGTGCCGGTATTAAGTGAAAACTGGGAGTTGAGCATAAAATTCCAGTTATTGTTATCTTTTACAATATCTGAGCGATCACCGGCACCCTCAAGATGATATCTGTACAAATCGACCGATGGAATCAAAGTCCACCATTTTAACAACTTCAGGTTACCCATTAATTCAATGCCAAGTGCATAATCTTTATCAAGATTATCCATGGTTCTCTCCATGATTCCCTCTTGATTGAGTTTGAGAGTTCGTGTCATTTTGTTATTCACCTGCCGGAAGTATGTTTCTACTGATAAAAATGATTGATTAAACCGTTTTTGATAATTCAGTTCATAGGAATTGGCAAAATCCGGTTCCAGATTCGGATTTCCCACAAATGCTGAAAATCCATCAGATAAAAATGTGTATGGATTGAGGTAATAATCGCGTGGTCGGTTAATTCGGCGACTGTAACTCGCCTGAAACTGGTTTCCTTCACCAAATTTTCTTGTGATGTAAGCACTGGGATAGAAATCAAGACTTTCATATTTGTATTGTTCATCTAAGGTCAATTGATCAAGTAAACGATCGGTATATTCGGCACGCAGACCAGCTTTGATATCAAATCCAACAAATGAATTGCTATATGTGAAATAAAAAGCCTGAATGTTGCGACTGAAATCAAATGCATTGCTCATGTTGTCATCGTCAATGAAGCTGTCTGTTGTTTCATCATACCTTTCAAGGTCGTATTCGGAATTTGAATTTACAAATCGCATCTGGTATCCTGCTTCAATCATACCTCCTTCGGTGAACGGCCAGCTATAGTCAAGGTTTATTCGAATATCATAATCGCTGTCATTTGATGTTCTTCGGTCTTTTTCATCCAACCCCAGGTTTGCTCCTTCAGCATTACTTGCTATTTTTTCAAACGGTGATTCCCGTTCAAGCCAACTGGTGTTGAAAATACCATCAAAACGAATTTCATGCCCTTTATTGTTAAACCGATGAACATCTCCAATCTGAAATTCATATCCTGAAATGTCAATTTCAAAACCATTATCAGAAATGAAATAATCATTAAAAAAGTCATTTTTACTGTAATAATGCTGCTGGTCGATACCTGATCTGCCAAATTGAAAATTACGATAACCAAATGAAAGGTTCATTGTGTTGTTGTCTGAAATACTGTAATCAGCGCCAAGCTTCGCTCCCACATTGTTTCTAAACATTTCACCTGTACCTGTTTCGGTCAGGAATGTAGTATCATCCTCGAGATAAGTTTCGCGATATGTGTCTGAAAATCTTTCAAAAGTCCTGTTGCCATAATTAACACTTGCAGAAAGATTTAATTTACCGGCACGGTGATTTATGAGAATATCTCCTGAATACATGGGACTTGTGCCTGCGGATGCATTTATTATCCCGGAAGTACCGCGCAGTTTTTGTTTTTTCATAATAATATTAATGATTCCGGCGGTTCCATCAGGATCATATTTGGCTGATGGATTTGTGATAATTTCAATATTCTGAATGGCACTTGCCGGAAGCTGATTTAGCGCGTCACTGCCTTCCATGATGGTTGGACGACCATCGATAAGCACCGTGAAATTGCTGCTTCCCCTCAATTCTACGTTCCCTTCCAAATCAACTTTAACCCCCGGAACGTTTTCCAGTACATCGGATGCCGTTCCTCCCGAGGCATTTACATGTTGAGCAACATTCACAACCTTTTTATCAATTTTGTATTCCACATAACTTTTGTTTCCAACAATTTCTGCTCCATCCAGTTCGGTAACTGCCACTTTCAGTACAATCGGTTCGATGGCAATGTCAGGATTTCGAGGTGTTACCAAAATGTCGTCAACGACTGATTTTTCAAAACCGATAAAATTCGCAGCAAGGTAAAACTTACCGGCAGGTACTTCCTCCATTAAAAACTGACCATTCTTGTCTGTTATGGTTCCGGTCACCATAGATGAATCACGCAAACGATATAATACAACATTGGCGTATTCAATACCTGCGTCTTTTTTCTCATTCATAACCTTTCCTGAAATGGTTCCTTTGAAATCGGCAATGGCAGCAGACCTGTTGCCTGGCTGCGCATAGGTTATAAAATATAATACTGATAAAATAATCGTAAGTATGCTTTTCATTATTAAAGTTTGTATTTTTCTTTGCTTCAAAGATCAATTGAATTCTTTACATAAAAAAATAAAATCGACCAAACCCGGGAATACATCGATGACATAAAAATCTAAGATCAAATGAACTTTACAGATGATAAACAACATTTTACGGAACTGGTTCAGGCTGTCATCGATTAAATAATTAAAACCAATCCAGTTTTCAGGTTTTATTTAATTTAGTAGAATGATTTTGCTATAGAAAAATGAACAAAACGCTAAAAATATTTATACACGTTGGATTTTGGATCCTGTTTACAATACTTCCGCATTTCTTCTATACTTTTTTGCGGCATTCAAATGACATGAAGCGCATGTACATGTTCTTTCTCGACTTTGGAATCAACATTATTTGTTTTTATTTGGCATACCTGGTATTTGTTCCCTATTTGCTAAAATCCACAAAAAAAGTGGTTTGGATTGCAATAATCCTTCTGTTTGCGATGGCTTATGGATATATAACCAGTAGGATCATTCTTTTGGTTGCTGAAGAACTGGATATACGTTTCTTTAAAAAATTTACACCAACAGCACACCATTTTAGGGAATTTGTTGGAACCCTTCTGTTTATAGCGTATGCAGGATTTATTAGGTTAACTGAAAACTGGATTGCTGATCAACGTTTAAAAAATGAACTGATAAAGCAAAACCAGGATAGTGAACTTGCTTTGCTAAAATCGCAGGTTAGCCCGCATTTTCTGTTCAACACCTTGAATAATGTTTATTCACTGGTTTATCAGCAAGCAAGCAATGCACCTTCAGCAATTATGAAATTGTCAGAGATAATGCGCTACATGTTATATGAAGCTTCAACGGATAAGGTAATGCTTGAAAAAGAAACCGATTATTTGTTTAGTTTCATTGAATTGCAATTATTGCGATTAAAGCAGAAGGATTTTGTAAAATTTGATTTGACCGGAGAAACCAAAAACAAAAAAATTGCCCCTATGCTGTTAATTCCTTTTGTGGAGAATGCATTTAAGCACTGTGACAAAAAATCCAACCCTCCCGGAATAGAAATAAAACTGAATGCTGCCAGCGATAAAATATACTTTGAGGTGAGAAATAAGGTACCAAAGGATAAACATGCAACTTCCCGGATTCAGGGTGGGATCGGATTAATAAATGTGAAACGGCGTTTGCAGCTTATTTATCCTTCAGCTCATGATTTACAGATCGATGATAGCGCAAAACATTACATTATTAAACTGTTGATTTTTGAAACGAATTAGACCATTATGAAGATTAACTGTGTTGCCGTAGATGATGAACCTTTGGCTATTGATATCATTGAGGATTACATCCGAAAAATTCCCTATCTTCATCATATGCAAAGCTTTACAGGGCCGTTAGACGCGTTGGAATTCATGAGGAACAAGGAAGTTGATCTGGTATTTCTTGATATTCAAATGGAGGATCTTACCGGTATCCAGTTGATTAAAGTATTGCCGTACAAGCCTTTCATCATATTAACCACGGCATTCGATAATTATGCATTGAAGGGATACGAACTCGACATTGTGGACTATCTGCTAAAACCAATTTCATTTGACCGGTTTGTTTTGGCTTGTAACAAGGTTTTTGAAAGGAAACAAAGTAATAGCAGTACATCTGATGATACCGGGAACCTTACCATATCCAACCCAAAATACGACTATTTTTTTGTGAAAGCGGATTCGAAATTCCTTAAAGTAAATTTCAATGATATTCTTTACATTGAAGGTCAGGGTGATTATTTGCGGATCATAACTTCTTCGGATAAAATAATGACGCTGCAAAACTTTAAAAAAATGGAAGAAATTCTACCTGTTGACAATTTTATCCGCGTGCATAAATCATACATGGTAGCTGTTGACAAAATTAAAGTTATTGAACGCAACCGTATATTGATCCAAGACAAAACAATACCAGTAAGTGAGACTTACAAAGGTAGTCTAAGCAAGGTATTAAAGGAACGTGGAATGGGGTGATTTGGGTTCAGAAACCAGATGTTATCCATTCCGTTTTGTCTCTGGCCGGAATTCTTTTTCGTTCGGGTAGTTTCAACTCTTCTTTGGGGTAACCAAGCTGAAAAAATCCCAGGCATTTATCTTTTGGACCTATTTTTAAGAAATCCTTCATTTGCTGGGTGTAACAAATATCTCCGGTGCTTAAATATCCTGCAATCCCATATGGTTTCAGGCTTAGGTAAATATTTTCTATGACACATCCCGTGGCTACAATTTCTTCAATTTCGGGCACACGTTCCTTCGGATCACGTTGCATCCAAACAGCAATTACCATGGATACTTGTTCGGCTTTTTCCATGTATTTATTGTATTTCTTTTCTCGAAAATCTGCTATTGGTGTAATCTGTTTGTAAATCTCTTGTTGTTTTTCAAAAAACACCCGTACCCCATCACCGTGAAAAACCTTAAACTGCCAGGGTTGCGTTAGTTTATGCGTTGGAGCCCACACGGCATGTTCCAGTATTTCACGGATAACTGATACATCTTCAATTTTTTTATCCGGGTCGAAATTTACCGGATAAATTGTTCTTCGATTTTTAATGGTTTCATTGACAACGCTTTTTGTAATCTCCATTTTAAGTTGATTTAATTGTAAAATTTATTTTTTCGCAGAAATTCAGATTTACATGGTTAACAAAACGTAATTAATGTTTGTTTTACTATTGACATGTGTTCAATTAAAATATTATTATAATATTCTGAAATTTTAGGGGTTAGTATTCATATAATTTCTTAGTGAATTGTTTTTATAATGTAGCAGTGGAGTGGTATGAAAATAAAACTCATCATATGTATCAGTGTCTGTTTATATACAATCAGACCGGTTAATGGCCAGGTACAGGATTCCGTTAATCTTTATTTGGCGGATTTGAAGACGGAGTTGTATTCATATAATATCGTTCCGAACAGTGATTTCCACAATTTCCGCCAATGCCCTGATAAATACACCATTATTCCGAAATCTTATTTTGTTGATGACTGGACAATGCCAACCGGAGGTACCCCCGATTATTTTAATGTGTGCAGCAATCAAGCCGGTGTACCAAGTAACTGGGTTGGTCATTTAAATCCGAAATCGGGATATGGGTATGTAGGATTGATTGCCGGCAGGTACACCAACAATTTCGGAAAAGTTGTTGAAGTCAGAGAATACATTCAGGCTGAATTAAAGAAACTCATGGAGGCCGGGCAGGTTTACCTGGTGCGGTTTTACGTTTCACTCGCGGGTTATTCAAGGTATGCACTGGATGGCATGGGCGCATCTTTTAGTGATACACTTGTTAATGTCACAAATTTTATAGAACATTTGCCGCTGCAAGAACATGTGGGTAACCCTCCCAATCAGTTTATGGATCAAAAAGGAAAGTGGATGAAAATTGAAGGATTGTACACGGCAACAGGAAGTGAAAAGTACATTACCATCGGTAATTTTAGATCAGATAATGAAACAAACGAAAAAGACCTTTTTACACGTAGCGACCTTAACTGCTCCTATTACCTGATAGATGATATTCTTGTAGCCCCGGTCAACAAGAAATTTCTTGCATTGTACGAAACAACACAAAACAAAACCGGCAAAAAATCATCAGACCAGGCCAAAAACATGGCTGACCCCCCAATTTTTCAACCCGTTTTGTTTGATTTTAACCAAACGATTGTTAATGATTCATTTAAAAATACAATTATTGATCTGGCCAGTTTTATGCAGTCTCATCCCGATATAAAGGTATCTCTCATTGGACATACCGACTCCACTGGCGATACTCATTACAACATGACACTCTCAAAAAAACGCGCAAAAGAGGTTGCACGATTGCTAACCAAAAAGGATATAAGCACCAAAAGACTGCAAATAAAAGGTAAAGGAGAGCTTGAACCGTTGAATAATAACGTAAGTGAAGAACAACGATTCATGAACAGAAGAGTGGAAATCCACGTGCATTAAGAACACGATATTTGATTTTATTTCTCCAATTATTCTATATTTACGCCTGGAAATTTATAGTTTCAGATCATGAGGTATTTGCTTTTTCTATTCTTAATGTCATTTGGTGAAATTATAACTGCCCAGTCTCCGGGCAAGGATGTTGTTGATGCCATTTTCAATGAAGCTCTGAATGACCGGACATCATACCAGCAATTACATAGATTATGCAAAGAAGCTCCCGGTAGACTCAGTGGAACAGATGAAATTGATACAGCGTTGGATCTTACGGCGGAATTTCTCAATCAGGCGGGAGCCGATACGGTATTTTATCAGCCGTTGATGGCACCCAACTGGAAGCGTGGCAAGCCGGAAATTTGTTACATTTCTTTGCCAGATGGAAGCAGACTGGATTTATCCGTGTGTGTTCTGGGTTTTTCCATAGGCACAGGAAGGAACGGGGTTGAATCGCAAATAGTTGAGGTATCTTCTTTTAAAATGCTTGAGAAGATGCCTGAAGAAAATGTTCGCGGAAAAATGGTTTTTTTCAATCAACCTTTTGAAAACGAACTTTACAACACATTTGAGGGTTACAGTAAATCAGGTAAATACAGAGTTTATGGAGCTGTTGAAGCAGCAAAAAAAGGAGCGATTGGAGCTATTATACGATCAGCCACCAATGTTTTAGACGATTATCCACACACGGGTGTAATGAGATATGCAGAGGGAATTCCAAAGATTCCGGCAGTGTGCATTAGTACATTGGACGCGAATGTGTTGAGTGAAAAACTGACGATAAACCCCAATGCAAAGGTTTTTCTCCAAACAACATGCGAAAATATGCCGGAAAAGGAATCTTACAATGTAATTGGAGAAATTCAAGGAAGCAGCTATCCAGAGAAGTTCATTGTAATTGGAGGACATATTGATACCTGGTTTAATGGTGAAGGAGCGCACGATAATGGTGCAGGATGCATCCAGTCCATCGAAGTATTAAGATTGTTTAATGCACTGAATATTAAACCTAAACATACAATCAGGGCTGTGATGTTCATGGATGAGGAAATGTCGCAATCCGGTGGTAAAGCTTATGCAGCAAGGGCTGATAGCCTGAATGAGTTTCACCTCGTTGCCATTGAATCAGACCGTGGTGCTTTTACGCCCCTTGGATTTACTATGGATGCTGATTCGTCTGTGATTCAATCCATTCAGGAAATGAAAAAACCATTCGAAGCATACGGTATTTCTGTTTTTAAAAGGGGGTACGGTGGAGTGGATATTTACCCATTAAAAGAATTGGGTGTGCCACTTATTGGTTTTTTACCTGACTGGCACAGGTATTTTAAATATCATCATGCTGCCACCGATACCTTCGAAGAAGTGCATCAAAGGGAATTGCAACTGGGCAGTGCTGCCATTGCTTCCCTGGTTTATATGATTGACCAGAATGGTTTATAAAATATTCAAACCGGTGATTACCGCCTGTCGGAATATTTTATTTGCATTTAAACGGTACGGATAATTACACCCAAATTGAGCGATTTGCTATCGCAAATCTGCTCAATCGACTG
>CAZAMT010000079.1:0-14332 GCA_964486145.1 uncultured Bacteroidales bacterium | reverse complement strand
TACGTTGCTAATTACATCGTGAATAAAATAAGTTCGCGAAGTTTAAACGGATTCAACTCTTTCAATCGCAGCACAAAACGTACCCGTTGCCAGTAGCTTGAAGTATTGTCTGAAAGATACGACTGAATGTCTTCTGAACTGAACATTGGGAAATAAATTCCGAATATTTTTCCGCCAATCATCAAGCCTCCTTCCGTGTAAACCGTGAATTCATCGTTGTAATTTTCTGCTTTTGTGAAACCAGCATTAACAAAAGGCTTTACCAGGGGAATTTTCGGGATGTTGGAAGTTAAATTCACGGCTCCCAACCAGTCATCGCTATATCCAAAAGGGAAAAACGATGCAAATCCACCATCAACATCAATAAACTGCCGACTAAATAAGTCATCAGGATAATTTCCAAATCTGTTTAAAAAAACATGTTCAAATGTATAGTCCTGTCCGCCTTTTCTTCCCGAAAGACTGAAATCATATATGAAGGAAGGATTGTTGTTCACAATAAACTTACCCAGGAATAATCTGATATTCAACCCGCCACGGGATGTGTACGATATTTTGTAATTGGCGTCCAATGTCGCTTTTATATATTTTGGTCCTGATTCCAGGTCTGCAACAATTTTATATGGATTGATCCTTCCCTTTTTTTGATGGCTGTACGACAGGTTGTAAAAATAATCGTAAGGGGGATCTTGTTCCCTATCCAGGAGGTATTGCATGTCGGATGCAAAAGTATACCTGGTATGTAGGGAGTTAAATACTTTTTTCTCAAGGGGGGTATCAAACAAGAAATCCAATCCTGCGGTAATTCTATTGAAACTGGATCGTGTTGTATAGCCATACCTGACTCCGGAAAGCGAAAAGTCGATGTTTCGAAAAATACCACCTTGTAACGGAAAAAATACATTGAATCTTGCCGACCCTGCCAAATCATTATTTCCAAAAGCATACATCGGAAGTAGCTGATATTCAACTCTTTTTTTCTTGAAAATTCCACTATGCAACCAAAATCCTGCCATGGTTTTATTGTGATTGTTCCAAGCTGCCATCGGTGAATAATAGATGGTTGTTCTCGAAGGTTCTTCCAGCCCCAAAAGAAATTTAAACTTCAGTGGCTCTAACTTTTTGTTGAGCCCCTTCATTTGATAATAATTGTTGCTCCTGTATAAATCGGTAGTTTTGAAATTGTTGTCAAGGGTAAGCATGTCAATCTGAGAGGTTGGTGTTGTTACCCAATTTTCATCTGTTATTGGCTGATACCAATCAGAAAAAACTTGTTTTCCATCCTTGAAACCCTGAAGCACAAACGGTGATTGAACATTGCCTGAATTGATAATAAGTACACTATCGCCTTTCGCTCTTTTTATTTTATAATCGACTTTTCGGGTGGTTGGCAGCAGTTGATCAAAAAACCAGCCAACATCAGCATCAAGACTTTCTTCAAGGCTGTTCCTGAAGTCTTCCGGGTATGGATGCCGGAACTTCCATTCTTCATAAAAATGCTGCATGGCTTTATCCATGTTTGCTTCACCCACCGATTCTTTTAAGTAGTTTAAAGCAAATGCATTTTTAAGGTATGTAATTGCAAAATAATTGTACATGTTATAGGCATCGGAGTGAAGAAAACTGCTTTGGTCGTAATTCATTTTTGCAGCTATTTCATATGGTATAAAGTAATACATGTAATAGGGTATTGAATCCATGTCAAGCAACGAAGCAAGCCAGGGAGGCATATTTGCATAATCGTCCAAATAAAGATCCGGATACCTCGATAGCATGTACTGCATTTCGTAGTAGGAATTTATGCCTTCATCCATAAAAGGGTACATGCGTTCGTTTGAGCCGAGAATAGCATAAAACCAGTTATGTCCTACTTCGTGCATAATAACCTGGTTTAGCGAGACAGAATCTATGGTAGTGCCAACAATGGTTATTCCGGGATATTCCATTCCGCCTCCTGAACCCAGTGGTCCGGCAACGGCCGTGCACTGATCGAAAGGATAATCTCCCACTTTTTCTGAATAAAAATAAACAGCATCATTGATGTAGTGTGTTGCCCTGTCCCATAATCCTGACTGGGTTGAATCGTAAAATGCCCATGTTGTGACAACTTCCCCTGAATTTGGTAATTGAATCGAGTCCTTGTTTACAATGTAATTTTTATCAGAAAACCATGCAAAGTCGTGGACATTTTCCATAACATATTCGATGGTTTTCATTTTGCCATTGCTTTGTTTCAGAGATTCTGTATTACTGTTTTTTGGTTTATTATTATTGCTCAGCATGTTTAACCGCTCCATTTCCGATTCGGTAAGCAGCTTTCCTGAGGCTGCCACGGTATATTCTTCAGGCAGGGTAATTTTCACACGATATGTTCCAAATTCAGAATAAAATTCTCCTTTGTCCTGGTATGGCATCGGGTGCCATCCCCTGTTATCGTAAACGGCCGGTTTTGGATACCATTGGGTTATTTGGTATGATTGTCCTACGTGGCCAAGGCGGGAAATTCCTCCCCGGGGAAGTTTAACCCTGAACGGTGTAGAAATATTTATTTTGTCTCCTGGTTGCAGAGGTTCATTCAGGGTTAGGTTGCAGATATCAATATGGCCGATGTCATATTCCCATATGATTTGTTTACCGTTTACTTTGAAGTCCAATGAATCAATGTAACCCCGATTTGAATCCAGTTGAAACAATTTCGACTTGCCATTTATCTGGAATTGCTGTTTTGCAAGAGCCGTCTCATTGTTTTTGTAAGCGTTTGGCCAGAGGTGGAAATAAATAAAATCCAATTCATCCGGTGAATTGTTCATGTATTCTATCTCAATAAAGCCATCAAGCATGTGATTTTGATCATTCAGGACAACCGAAATATCATAATTTACTTCCTGTTGAAAATACGCTTTGCTTTGGCCTTGAATAAAAGTAGGAAACAGTAAATAAAGGATGAAGGTAAAAATAGAATTGCGTTTCATAAAATTAATGTTAGCCTTTGACTTGTCAAAGATAATTTATTTTCAAATGACTTTTTAAAACAGATTACCGGATGATTGTTGGTGATATTGATCATTTTTTGCTTTTTGATTTCTGAAAATGTGGATTAAATACCGGTAAAACAGTGAAACAGAAGGTTGAACCTACTATTTAGAACCAATATATATTTCTGTTATTTAAATAACAATAACACCGGATTGACGTTTATCTTACGTATATTTGCAGCAGAATTCAGCGTATATTTTCCTTACCTCAAGTTCTAAAATTTACTTAAAACCATGTTAATAAAAGATGTTGCCGGTTTAACTGGTGGTAAAATAATTTGTGGTTTAAACCACATTGATGACGGGCGTTTGGTAAATCGCGCTTTTTCATCTGATTTAATGAGTGATGTCCTCACCGTTGATTCTGATAATCTATTGCTGATTACCGGTTTGACAAATCTTCAAACCATTAGAACGGCAGAAATGTCAGATATTACGGCCATTTTGTTTGTTCGAAATAAAAAGGTAAGTGAAGAAATGATTGTACTGGCAGAAGAGCTTGACATGATTCTCATGGAGTGTCCGAAATCAATGTACGCTGCCAGTGGGATTTTGTACAATGCTGGATTAAAGGAGGTTTTTTAGAATGGAATTTAAGTATTCCATAGAAGGAGGCAACTTCTCAAAAGCTGGAAATGCCTCCAGTCAGGTAAAAAAAGTTTTAAAGCAACTTAATCTTGAGATGAGGTTGATCAAACGAATAGTTGTAGCAATTTATGAGGCTGAGGTAAATGTAGTTGCTCACGCTGAAAAAGGAACGATGCAGGTGAATATTGATGCAGATAAAATTACAGTTCAGCTTCGGGATGAAGGCCCCGGAATTGAGAACATTGAGAAAGCCATGCAGGAAGGGTATTCAACTGCATCACAACAGGTTAGAGAAATGGGTTTTGGTGCAGGGATGGGGCTCCCAAACATCAACAGAAATGCTGATAAGCTTGATATCAGGAGCACCCCGGGAGTAGGCACCGAACTTGATATTGAGATTAATTTTAATTGAAGGGAAACCGGAGGTTACGAATGGAACAACGTAAATTTCATCATGCGTTGAAAATACTTGAGGATGTTTGTTATGGATGTACACATTGTATGCAGGTATGTCCAACGGAAGCAATTCGTGTACGCAACGGGAAAGCTAAATTATTGGCAAACCGTTGTGTTGATTGTGGTGAATGCGTTCGTGCATGTCCGGTTGATGCCATTATTGTTGAGCAGGATGATTTTTCCAGGATTTTTGATTTCAAATACCGGGTAGCTATTGTTCCTGCTGTTCTCATTGGTCAGTTTCCAAGAGATATTCCTACCCGCCGAATTTATAGTGCCCTGATGGAAGAAGGCTTTACGGATGTGTACGAAGCAGAGCATGGTGCTGAAATTCTCGGACAGGAGATAAACCGATACATTAAAAGGAATGAGGATAAAAAGCCGGTTATGTCTTCTTTTTGTCCGGCTGTAGTTCGGCTGATACAGGTGAAGTTTTCTGGAATGGTCGATCAAATCATGTTGTTGAAATCACCGGTGGATATTGCTGCATTGTCTTACAAAAAGCAACTGATCGAAAGTGGATTCCCTAAAAAGGATATCGGAATATTTTATATCACCCCGTGTGCCGCCAAAATAGCGGCAGTTAAAAGTCCGGTAGGTGAAGAATTTTCTGCCATTGACGGTGTGATCAATATGAATTTCATTTACAACAAAATAGTTGCACGTTTGAACGATGACAAACAAACATCGTGTGTTATCCCTTCAAAAGCTCAATTGTCTGATAAAGCAATGATTTGGAGTCTCACGGCTGGTGAATCTCCACATGCAAAAGGCCGCAGCCTGGCTATCGACGGGATACATAATGTGATCGAGTTTCTTGAAAGTGTGGAAAACGATGATGCCGGAACATTTGAATTTCTCGAACTTCGGGCTTGTGACCAGAGTTGCGCAGGAGGAATACTGAATCCAACCAACCGGTTTTTAACTACGGAAAGGTTGCACAACAGGGCCGACCAGTATAAAAAAGATATACGAACAGGCAAAATTGCTCCCCTGGCTACCAAACCCGAACTGAAGAAGTATCTTGTTGAGCATATTGAAATTTCAAGGGTTAACCCAAGATCCATGCTCAAACTCGATGATGACCGGATTGAAGCAATGAAAAAGCTTGAACGCGTCAGAAACATCATGTGCTTTTTGCCGGGTATTGACTGTGGCGGATGTGGATCACCATCGTGTGAAGCACTGGCAAAAGATATCGTGAAGAAAAAGGCCGATATTTCTGATTGTGTGTTTGTACAAAAGAAAATGCAGGTAACAAAAAAATTACATCCGGAGCATAGCATCCGTATTGTTGACAAGATATGGGGGCACGACCGGCTGGATAAAGACTGTTCAAAGAAAGGAGCAAAAGATGAAGGTAGCTGATTTGGTAACAAAATTAAACCTCACTGTATATGGAGGTTCTGATTCATTGGAAAATGAAGTGAAAGGAGGTTATACCTCTGACTTATTGAGCGATGTAATGGGTAATGCAACCGATGGTGACGTGTGGGTTACAATGCAATCTCACATCAATGTGGTTGCTGTAGCCTCATTGAACGATTTGGCTGCCATCATCCTTGTTTCAGGTCATAAACCTCAGGATGATGCCCTTGCAAAAAGCAATGAGGAGGGAATCCCTTTACTGGGAACAAATAAAAGTGCATTTGAAATAACAGGAATGATTTACAATCTTCTTAAGGAAGAATGAAAACATATAAGGCTGACTTGCATGTTCATACGGTTTTATCTCCTTGTGCGGATCTGGAGATGGGGCCGAAAAACATCATTCAGCAGGCAGTTCATAAAAAAATTGACATCCTTGGAATTACAGATCATAATTCCACAAAGCAATTGCCGGTGATGAAGCAACTGGCTGATGAAAATGGAATTGCTCTGTTTTTTGGGGTGGAGGTGAATACAGCGGAGGAAGTTCATTGCCTGGCTTTCTTTGAATCATACGTTCTTTGTCAGGAATTTCAAAAGTTTCTTGAAAAAAATTACCGGGGAATTGTTAATAAACCAGCAAGATTTGGAGATCAGGTGGTGGTGGATGCAAATGAAATGATAAAAGAGGAGATCAGTGAATTGTTGATTGCTTCCATTTCAGCAACCATAAACCAGGTTGAAAAACAGGTGCATGAACTGAATGGTATTTTTATCCCTGCTCACATCGATCGCCAGGGTAACGGTATTCTCTCACAACTTGGCTTTATACCCGGGAATCTAACAGTGGATGCAGTGGAACTATCCAAAAATCAGCGCGTAACACCTTTCCTGGAGCAGCATCCTGAATTAAAAAAATACACGTTCATACAGAATTCAGATGCCCATTACCTCGAGAACATTGGAGATGCCTTTACTTCTTTAAAATTGGAGGCTCCAACGATGGTAGAATTAAAACTGGCATTGCAAAAGAAAAACGGAAGGGGAGTTTTGTAACATGGTTGATTTATCACTCCATATTCTTGATATCGCTCAAAATTCGGTTCGCGCCAGGGCAACACTGATACAAATTATGATAGTGGAAGACCTTGAAAGGGATTTATACAAAATTGAAATTGAAGATAATGGCAGTGGCATGGATGAACAGACTTTATCGGATGTAACCAATCCGTTTTACACGACCCGGACAACACGTAAAGTAGGGCTGGGAATTCCATTGCTGAAGCAAAATGCCGAAATGTGCGAGGGAAAATTATTAATGTTTTCAGAATTAGGGGAAGGTACAAAACTGAAAGTTTATTTCCGACATTCGCATATCGACAGGCCTCCGCAAGGAGACATTGCTTCAACTGTAAAAATACTGATTGCCGGAAATCCGGAAATTGACTTTGAATACCATCATACGATAAACAGAGATGGTTTTCGCTTAACAACGCAGGAGTTAAAACAAACGCTGGATGGAATCCCGGTAAATGAACCGGAGGTTCTGGCTTTTATTGAATCTATGATCAACGATAACATTAAAGCGTTGAATGAGACATAAGGAATATTAAAAATATAATCTATAAACAGAAATACAATGGCAAAACTAAAATCGCTCGATGATTTAAAAAAGATGAGAGAAGACCTGAAAGGTAAAGTTTCGCTCAGGGAAAAAAGTGAACACCCCGAAGATTTGGTACAGGTGAAAGTAGCAATGGCTACATGTTGCATTGCATCCGGGTCAAGAGATACCATGAGTTTTTTTATCGATGAGCTTGAAAAACGAAACATCGATGCAGTGGTCACACAAACCGGTTGCATGGGATATTGCTATGCTGAACCAACGGCGGAAGTTACTCTCCCTGGCAAAGATCCCATCATTTTCGGTTATGTGGATGAAAAGAAGGCAGACGAAATCATTGAAAAATATATCAAAAACGGGGAACTCGTTGAAGGAATTATCCCCGTCAATTACGAAAATGTTAATTCAAGAGATAACAAATAGGAGACTGTAAAATGGCAAAATACAACATGCACTTACTCGTTTGTGGAGGTACCGGTTGCCGCGCCTCTTCAAGTGATAAACTTGTAGACAATTTGAAAGCGGAATTAGAAAAGCAGGGACTTGATGATTTCGCGCAGGTGATAACCACCGGTTGCTTCGGGTTTTGTGAAAAAGGACCCATTGTTAAAATCATTCCTGATAATACATTTTACACGGAAGTAAAACCCGAAGATGCCACCGACATTATCGAAGAACATGTGGTAAAAGGAAGAAAAGTTGATCGATTGCTTTACAAGGATCCCGAATCATCTGAAATAATTGGAGATTCCAAACACATGGGATTTTACAAAAAGCAAATCCGAATCGCGTTGCGCAATTGTGGAGTTATTGATCCGGAAAATATAGATGAATATATTGCCAACGATGGTTATGCAGCTTTGGGAAAGGTTCTGTCAGAAATGTCATCCACGGATACTATCAATCTTATCAAGGATGCCGGTTTGCGTGGGAGAGGTGGCGCAGGCTTCCCAACCGGTTTAAAATGGGAACTTGCGCAAAAAAGCAAAGGCGATGAAAAATATGTAGTGTGTAATGCCGATGAAGGAGACCCCGGAGCATTTATGGATCGTT
Source organism: uncultured Bacteroidales bacterium (assembly GCA_964486145.1). GTDB lineage: Bacteria > Bacteroidota > Bacteroidia > Bacteroidales > JAAAOM01 > CAZAMT01. The sequence goes on along the minus strand of CAZAMT010000079.1, from coordinate 6,208 downwards.
CCATTCTGGAAGGCGATCCCCATACGGTTCTCGAAGCCATGGCTATTTGCGGCTATTGCATCGGAGCAACAAAAGGATTGATTTACATTCGGGCTGAATATCCACTGGCCATTCAACGCCTGAAAATTGCGATGGATCAGGCCAGGGAATACGGCTTGCTTGGAGAAGGAATTTTGGGATCATCGTTTGAATTTGATATTGAATTGCGATATGGAGCCGGTGCCTTTGTTTGCGGTGAAGAGACTGCACTGATCCATTCCATGGAAGGCAGTCGTGGCGAACCAACCATGAAACCACCTTTTCCTGCAGCTTCGGGTTATAAAGGTAAACCTACCAATGTTAATAATGTGGAGACGCTTGCCAATATACCAATCATTATAAACAAAGGAAAAGACTGGTTCAGAAACATTGGAACAGAGCGAGGACCTGGAACGAAAGTATTTGCACTTGCCGGGAAAGTAAATAATGTAGGACTCATTGAAGTGCCCATTGGCATAACCTTGAGAGAAGTTATTTTTGAGATTGGCGGAGGTATCAAAGATGGTAAAAAGTTTAAAGCCGTTCAAACCGGCGGACCATCCGGAGGATGTTTGACAGAGAAACACCTGGATTTACCCATTGAATATGAAACACTTATTGCCAATGGTTCGATGATGGGATCCGGCGGAATGATCGTGATGGATGAAGATGATTGTATGGTAGATGTTGCACGATACTACCTGGATTTTACAGTTGAAGAATCCTGTGGAAAATGTGCGCCATGCCGGATTGGAAACAAAAGGTTGCACGAGTTGCTTGGGAAAATTACCCAGGGAAACGGAACCCGGGAAGACCTGGATTATATGCTCAATTTAAGTAACGTCATTAAGGATACCTCCTTATGTGGTCTTGGTCAATCTTCGCCAAATCCGGTGATTTCCACGATGGAAAATTTCTATGAAGAATACATAGCCCATGTGGATGACAGAAAATGTCCTTCCGGAGTTTGTAAAGCATTGATGCAATACCTGATTATTCCGGAAAACTGTGTGGGATGCACAGCATGTGCAAGAGTTTGTCCGGTTGGAGCCATTTCAGGTGAACGCAAAGAAATACATAACATTGACCAGTCGTTATGCATAAAATGCGGGGCATGTATTGAAAGATGTAAGTTTAATGCAATTGAAATTAAATAAAAACGGATATGGATAAGATAAAAATAACGATAGATAATAAATCCCTTGAAGTAGAAAAAGGGACAACAATATACAAGGCAGCAAAACAATTGGGTATTGAGATACCTACCCTTTGCTACATGCACCTGGAAGATTTGGAGATAGAGCATAAGCCGGGTGGTTGCCGGATTTGCGCAGTTGAAGTGGAAGGCAGGAGAAACCTTGCACCATCGTGTGCTACTGAAGTTACTGATGGGATGGTTATCCACACGCATACCATGCGGGTGATGAATGCCAGAAAAATTGTGCTGGAATTGATATTATCGGATCATCCAAAAGATTGTCTTGTTTGTGCAAAATCAGGGAAATGCGATCTTCAGGATATGGCTATACGACTTGGAATTCGTGGAATTCCAAACCAGGATATCGCTGAGGTTTCAACATATAAACCTGATTTTTCTCCATCCATTATACGGGAAATGGATAAATGCATTATGTGTCGAAGGTGTGAAACCATGTGTAATGATTTTCAAACGGTTGGAGCATTATCGGCAGTGAATCGCGGATTTAATTCCGTTGTAGCTCCTGCATTTGAGATGGACCTGGAAGATTCAACCTGCACCTATTGTGGACAGTGCGTTGCCGTTTGTCCAACAGGAGCGCTGACCGAAGTTGACCACACGAACCAGTTGATTGAGGACCTTGCAAATCCATCAAAAACGGTTGTTGTGCAAACAGCACCCGCGGTGCGAGCAGCATTGGGTGAAGAATTTGGAATGGAACCAGGTACACTGGTTACCGGCAAAATGGTTTCGGCATTGCGTCGACTGGGTTTCGATTATGTTTTTGATACTGATTTTGCCGCCGATCTTACCATCATGGAAGAAGGAACAGAATTGCTCGATCGCTTAACCCGACATTTAAACGGAGATGATACAGTGAAACTTCCTATACTTACTTCCTGCTGCCCGGGTTGGGTAAATTTCTTTGAGCAACAATTTACCGATATGCTTGATATTCCTTCAACCGCCCGGTCGCCACAGCAGATGTTCGGCGCTATAGCAAAAACATATTTTGCCGATAAAGTCAATGTAAAAAGGGAAGATTTAATTGTTGTTTCTATCATGCCGTGCCTGGCAAAAAAATATGAGTGCCAGCGTGAAGAATTTATGACGGATGGCAACCCGGATGTGGATTATTCCATTTCAACAAGAGAAATTGCCGGACTTCTGAAACGATCAAACATGAACCTGACCAATTTACCGGATGAAGAGTTTGATCTTCCACTGGGAGAATCAACAGGAGCAGGGGTCATTTTTGGAGCTACGGGTGGTGTTATTGAAGCAGCGGTGCGGACTGCTTATGAACTCCATACCGGAAAAGCCCTTGAAAGTGTTGATTTTAAGGAGTTGAGAGGAATGGATGGAATACGTCACGCGACCATCGATTTCGGAGGTGAACCCATTAACATTGGTATTGCTCACGGCTTGGGTAAAGCAAGGCAATTATTGGAATGCATCAAGGAAGGTAAATGCGATTATCATGCCATTGAAATCATGGCCTGTCCGGGTGGTTGTATCGGAGGTGGCGGTCAACCGCTGCATCATGGCGATTTTAGCATCCTGAAGAAACGGATGGAGGCAATATACAGGGAAGATGCAGGTAAAACAATCCGTAAATCCCATGAAAACCCATACATCATTAAGCTGTATGAAGAATTTCTGGGCAAACCCATGAGTGAAAAAGCGCATCAACTGCTCCATACACATTACTTTGACAGAAGTAAGAAGATTGTATACGTGTAACGGAAATCCCAAGTGTCAATTCAATAAATAACAAATAAGTTTTTAAATTAATTTAAATATATTATGTCAAGCATAAAGATTGAATTAAAAAAGTCGGATGTTGACACGATCAAAGAAATTTGCAATTCGTTTAATAATAGCGAAGGTGAGTTGATCAATGTGTTACATAAGGTACAGAATACATTTGGGTACCTTCCTGCTGAAGTACAGGAAGTGATATCCCAGGAATTGGATGTATCCCTTGCAAAGGTGTATGGTGTTGTTACCTTTTATTCATTTTTCAACATGATTCCCCAGGGTAAATATCCCGTTTCAATTTGCATGGGAACGGCCTGTTATGTTCGTGGTGCAGAAAAAGTACTGGATGAGTTTAAGAAGGAGCTGGGCATCAATGTTGGTGGTAAAACCGAAGATGGTAAGTTTTCTATTAGTTGTCTTCGTTGCGTTGGTGCATGTGGGTTAGCCCCGGTTGTAACTGTTGGAGAGAAAACCTATGGTCGTGTATCTCCGGATGGTGTAAAGGATATTTTAAAGGAGTACGAAAAGGGGGGGGATTGACTAAATCCATTTAAAAATCGGTAATCAGTGGTTATTTTATATAACACTGATGCCGATTGACTTCATTTTAAATATATCCAAAGTCGACCTTTTTGAGCATTTTTTCTTCAAGCAACCTGGCAATTCGTTTTACAACTGTACGCCGTATTTCCAACTCCACTGGCAGGTTTGGATCCTGATGCGCTATGTTGACCCGGGTGCCAATGATGATTTTTATTTCATCACTTTCCCTGATAAGTTTAACCACTTCATCGGCAGGGCCATTGGCGAGGTCGATATTCGGATGGTATTTTTTCAGAATTTCTTCAACTTTGGCAAGTGTCAGGATTCCTTCAGTAATGAGTTCAACTCCCGGCATATGTGCAATCGGTGGTAAATCCGAATCGCGCAGATCCATTTCGTCTTCAATTTCAAGTTCCAGTTCCCTGGCAACAACATCAGCCGTAGTAGCTCCCATAATTATTTTTTTTCCACTAAAATCTCTTATGGCAGCAGCCATTTCGGGATCTTTTTCCTCGTGATATGGTGGGCCTGTACAAATCAATAACTTTCGGGGTTCTCTGAAATATACCGTTCCTGCGCTGGCATCATCTTTCATATTAAATCCATCGTTGCGATTGGCTACATTCAAAATTTTATATGAAAGTTCACGAGCACTTAAATCCGCTTTTTTTTCAAGATGCATCAGGACATAACTGATTAAATTATCACGTCCCCATCCAAACGGCAGTTCCCTGCTGCCCAGTCCGCTTTGGGTTATTCCATCCGAACAAAAAACAATGCGGTCATTTTTACGTGGTGTAAAGCTGCAAACCCTCAGATCCCGATTCACTTTGATTTCACCCTCGAGTTTCATCGTTTTCCATTGGGGTTTAAATTCTTTACCGTTTCTTATAATAAATGCTTTTGGGTTATCATATTCCAGGATGGTTGTTTTTCCGTGCATGTCAATATCTACCACAGTAAATGTTGCATAGCTCATTTTCCGTTCACTGCATTCAGGGAGGGTTTTCATGATGATTTCTGCGGTTTTTTCTAAAGCTTTGTGTTCTTGTGTAAATTTTAATGCCATTGTTGCCGTTAAAGTAGCCAGTACATTTGCTTTAACGCCATGTCCCATGCCATCGGAGAGTACCAGAACCACCCTGTTTTCTTCTTTTACCCTGCCTGATTTAAATACATCACCACAAATTCTTTCTGAGATATGATTGCGTTGCAGGCATTCTACTTCGATGAAAAACTTATCTTTCATAAACGATCATTTTGGAAAGCATCAATTTACTAAGATTTTTTTAATCTTTTACTGAAAACTGCCAATTACTTGTAAATACGCTGGCGGTTCAATGCCCGTTGATATTCCCTGGCATTTCTCAGGTGTTGGTTCAGCGTTTTGGCAAAATTATGATAACCTGAAAAATCTGGTTTTGCAGCAAAGTAAATGTATTCATGGTCTTCGGCATCTAAAACAGCATCGATTGCAGCTATGGATGGTATGCCAATAGGGCCGGGGGGAAGGCCATCATTTCGATACGTGTTGTACGGCGAATCAATGTTGAGATGTTTCCGTAAAACCCTGCGCATGTGGATATTGCCTACGGCGAATTTAATGGTTGGATCGGCCTGCAACCGAATACCCTTTTCCAGACGATTGAGGTAGACACCCGCGATGGCTGCCATTTCATCATCCATATACGTTTCAGCATCAACAATGGAGGCAAGTGTGCTTACTTGGACTTCGCTCATTTCCAGTTCATCAAGCTTTTTTGTTCTGTTTTTATCCCAGAAACGATCATGCTCCGTTTTCATACGTTCTATGAATTCTTCAGCGTCTGTATCCCAATAAAACTCGTATGTATTCGGGATGAATAAGGCGTAAACAGTTTCAGGTGAAAAACCATATGATTCAATGAAATTTTTATCATAAAGGAGTCTGACGATCTTCGTTGAATCGGCTTCAATTTGATTCGCAACTGATCCTGCAAGTTCTTCAACCGTACTTATGTTGTGGAACATAAGTTTCACGGGTTGTTGATTTCCTGAGCGTAACATGCGGATGAGCTCCCGGTTTGTCATGCCATCTTCAATGAGATAATTCCCGGGCTTTACCTGAGAAACATAGTTCATTTTTGTTGCCATCCACGAGAAGTCTGCTGTATCGATCAATATTCCGGCCTCTACCAACTTGTGATACACATCTCTGTAATCCGAACCGGTTTTTATTTTTATGGTATGTTTTTCACCTTCAATACGCACGTTTGGAACATTTGCTTTTTTATAAATATCTATTCCTTTAAAAACAATTAAGGTAATAATAACAATCACCGCAAAAGTGATTATACCCCCGATCCATTTCTTTTTTAACTTTGTATTTCGTTTTTTTCTTTTCTTCATGTCGATTACCTATGAAGGCACGAAATTATGCTAAACCTACAATATTAACAACTCCGGTTTTCATTAAAACGAAAAATTAAATTAGGTATATTTATTATGATTCGGATGATGAAATATGTTAATTTGCAATAAAAATCAAATCCTAACGTAAGTAATAATTTGAGAAAATATTAATTATTTTCGCTTTAAAAATTTAACCTGCCCTATTCATAAGTTATATTATTAATTTATGACAGCAGAGCAGAGCTTGTGCCGCCAAAGGCTGCATTAGCCCGATTTAGTTACACTTAGTCTCGCCCA
>CAZAMT010000078.1:0-14409 GCA_964486145.1 uncultured Bacteroidales bacterium | reverse complement strand
AGGCAAAGTAGATATAAGCTATAAAATAAAATTTCCTGGTTAAAAAAATATTATGATGAAAAAAAGGCCGGAATTTTACAACCGGCCTTTTTTGTTTTATCTTAAAGTATTGGTTTTTAAAACTTCACCTGACTTCAACAAAAGATCAATATATTGCGCACGTTTGTAAATAAAAGGGTCAGCTACATTTTTCTTGGAAACTTTTCCCCTGAAATCGTTTAATGATTTGTAATTTTTCGATTCCATCCACGCTTTCAGTTCGTTCAATAAAGTTGTGATATGTGCAATTTTATTTTTATAAAGTGTACTTACCACCTGCACGCTGTTTGCACCTGCCAGAATCATTTTTGCAACATCATTGCCAGTAAAAATACCGGTACTGCTGATGATATCCGATTGTATTTGGTCATAGAGCAATCCGGCAAATCTGAGAGGTAAGCGGTTGTCTTCGGGTATGGATAAATTAAAAGGTGTAAAATGCTCTTCATCATCCAGATTCACATCGGGTTGAAACAACCGGTTAAAAAGAACAAAGCCTTTCACGCCAAGTTTATCCATTTCTTTAATTACATTGAGCGGATTAGCATAGAAGGGGCTCAATTTAACGCTAACAGGTATGTTTACTTTTGCCATAACAGCTTTAATTATATCAAGCTGGTGTTCTTCAACGGCTGACCCCGCTGTTTCAAAATCCCTTGGTACCGAATAAAAATTTAGCTCAAGGGCATCAACTCCCGTTTCCTGAATTTTAATGGCATAATCTATCCAGGACTCTTTATAGATAGCATTTAAACTGGCAATAATTGGAATACTTACACTTTCCTTCGCCTTTGAAAGTTTTAAAAGATGCTCATCAGGACCTGCATGTTTAACATCAGGAAAAAGCTTGACCATTTCGGCATGACGCTCATTGTATTCTTCCATTTCGTCATCCAACTGAGCGCTTTCCAGTTGAATCTGTTCTTCAAACAACGATTTAAATACAATTGCACCTGCTCCAGATTCTTCGGCAAGTCTGATGTTATCAATTTCATTTACAAGGTTACACGCTCCTACAACAACAGGATTTTTAAGGTCAATCCCAAGGTATTTTGTTTTTAGATCACTCATAATGCTTTTTATTTTTATTATGGTTTGAATTTACACACCTATTCATTCCTGCAAATTTATGAATAATCCTGAATTAATGGATTTCGCATCCACCGGATAAATCTTATTTATATCAATTTTATTTAAATATTGAAGGCTAATCCTGTTTTATTCCATTTGTTTTCAGTTATACCCATTTGCCAGTTTAAATATTTTAACCTTCCAATGAATTGCCCATCATTTACATAAAGTGATTTCCACTACCAATATAAACAGTACTTAGTTTATTCAATCAATAACCTTTAATGTTAAGGAAACGTAAATTATTTCAATTCGCAATGTTATGGATATATTCTACAGGCTCAAAAACTACCCGTTTCTGGTTCTTGTTTGTCCTGCAATAGTTGGTATTATTGCCGGTCAGTGGTTCAATGTAAATGTTATTTACTTATTTATTGCATTGATTATATTTTTTAGTCTGCAATTGTTATTGTTTCGATTAACGAAAATATCACTTTCGTTTTTGCATGGAATCATCATCGGTTTCACCATGTTTTCCATCGGTTGGATACGGATGGAAATGATGCAATCAAAACACCAATACAATATCATCACAGATACCACCACCACAAGCATTTTTACAGTTCTTGATTACCCCGATAAGCGGGCCAATTCCTACCGTGTGAAAGGCGAACTTTTACAACAGGATTCGGTTGAAAAAAACACATTCCCAAAAGAAATAATGTACCTGTATTTTGAGACGGATTCACAGGTGATGAATTTGAAGCCGGGAAAAATTATTGCCGCATCTTCATACATTCAACGAATCAAGAACAATGGTAACCCGGAAGAGTTTGATTACCAGTCGTATCTGAAAAGAAGGAATATTTTATACCAAACGTTCATTAAACATGAAAACTGGGAAATAATCGGATATAAAAAGGTTTTTTGGGTTATAGCCGCCGGCAACCAGGCTAAAACTTATGCGAGAGAAACTTTTAAGCAATACATTGATGAACATGGCATTGTTTCGGCAATGTTACTTGGTGAGCGAAACCAACTTGACCATTCGATGAAATCTGAATTTTCGAAGGCCGGAATTATGCATATTCTTGCTATTTCCGGTTTACATGTAGGGCTGATTCTATTATTTTTGAATACTTCCTTATTTTTTTTATCCGGCACAAATTCATTACGAACGCTTCGTACGCTGCTGGTTGTTTTTTTGCTATGGTTATACGCGTGGATGACCGGTTTCAGCCCCAGTGTTGTTCGGGCAACCATGATGTTTAGCTTTTTCACCCTCGGGCAATTAACATCCCGAAAAGCAAATTCATACAATATCCTGGCATTTACAGCCTTTGTTATGCTTATGCTGAATCCCTACAACATTTTTGAGGTTGGTTTCCAGTTGTCATTCATCGCTGTACTGAGCATCTTGTTTTTTTATCCAAAAATATACAGATTGATGCAGTTTGGTTATTTCATCCCGGATAAATTATGGCAAATCATTTCAGTATCATTGGCAGCACAAATTCTTACATTTCCATTAACCATATTCTATTTTCATCAATTTTCAACATGGTTTTTATTGGCTAACCTGATCGCCATACCGGTGGTTTTTCTCATCGTCCTCTCCAGTCTGACACTGCTTGTTATATCACAATTTGCTTTTATATGCGGATATCTTGGATTGATAATTAATTACTTAATTCATTTTTTGGTTTCAGGAACCAGGTTTGTTAATGCCATGCCAGGTAACTTGCTAACCGGCCTCCATGTCAGTAATTTGCAGTTAATTACATTGTACCTTTGTTTATCACTCTTCATGATGCTACTGGTATCAGGTAAAAATAAATACTTGGTGATGTTATTCTCACTAATAATTATCTCATTGAATATAAACACATTAAATACTTTTTTTAATAGTAGGCAAAACGAGCTTGTTATTTTTAATGTTTCCGGATTGTCGGTAATAAATATTTTAGAAAACAAGCAAGCCACCTGCCTGCTTTCGGATACCTCAAATAATGGCTCGGTTTCTTATGCAATGGATAATTACCTTATCAAAAATAATGTTTGGAATACATTAAAAACTGAACAAATCAATGAATGTACGTATCCATCATTGAAAATTTTCGAGAATAGCCGTTATTTCCGATTTGGAAATGATGATCTACTGCTTTTAAAAGATGATATCTCTAACTGGAATATAAAAACAAAACTGGATTTGGACTATTTAATCATTTCAGATGGTGCGGGGGACATTGATTTGCTGTCACTCTCAAATACATTTAATACCCGGAATATAATTATTGATTCATCAGTACCTTATTATATCATAAGAAAAATGTTTGAATGCCAAGACGTTGATTCATACCATGTTCATGTTGTTGCCGATGAAGGTGCATTTATTCTGGAATCAACTAAATAAAACCTTTTTCTTAAATTTAACCCAAATAATTCACAAATTATTTCTGTCTCCGACAGCGACTAAGATTTAGTAAAACTTTTTCCAAAAGTTTAACTGCATCTAAGTCGGGGTTAACCTGAACTTTATTCATAATCTGATAAATTTATGAATAGTTCAGGTTAAGATGTTCTTCAAAATTCCCCTTATTTTTTGGATCATTACTTATTTATTACGTTACTTTGTTCGGTCAAAAAAAAAAATCATCTGCTATGAGGATAATAATTGCAGGGGCAGGAGCAGTTGGGGCGCATTTGGGAAAAATGTTGAGTCAGGGAAAACACGACATTGTACTACTTGATCCGCTTGAAGAAAAACTAAGGAACATCGGTTCGAATATTGATCTTATGACGTTAGCTGGTTCGGGAACATCAATAAGCGACTTAACAAATGCTGGTGTAAAGCGCTGTGATCTGTTAATATCGGTAGCAAAACACGAGGAAACAAACATTACTGCAGCCATACTCGGCAAAAAGCTCGGTGCCAAAAAAACCATTGCACGTATAGATAACGAAGAATATTTGTTTCCCAACAATCGTGAACATTTTCTGAATCTGGGTATAGATTATCTGATTTACCCTGAAAAAATTGCCGCACGAGAAATAATTGGATTGATTAATCGTACAGGAAGTACTGAAATTGTAGATTTTTCGGGTGGCAAATTAAGCCTGCTTGCAATTAAGCTGGAAGAAAATGCTCCCATTATTAATAAAACCCTGGTAGAAATAACAAGAGATATTGAGCGAAATGAATACCGGGCAGTGGCTATAACCAGGAATTCTAAAACAATTATTCCGCGTGGTGACGATAAGTTTAAGCCGGGAGACAGTGTTTACGTTGTTACCAACAAAAAGGAAAGTGTTGATGACATTATGGAATACTCCGGTAAAAAACATTTTGAAATCCGGGATATTATGATTGCAGGTGGAAGCCGGATTGGAAAAACAGCCGCAAAAGAACTTGGAGTCAATCATAATGTCAAGCTGATCGAGGTGGATAGAGAAAAAAGTTACAATTTATCCAATTATCTTAATAATGCGCTGGTTATTAATGGCGATGCAAGAGATATGAAATTACTCAATGACGAAGGGCTATCACGCATGGACGCTTTTATTGCAGTAACCGGAAACTCCGAGACTAATATTTTATCATGCATTGTAGCAAAACGAATGGGAGTGAAAAAAACGTTTGCCGAAGTTGAAAACATGGATTATATCCATCTTGCTGAAAAAATGGGCATTGATACTATCGTAAATAAAAAGCTTATAACAGCCAGCCGAATTTTCAGGTTTACAATGTCAGATGAACTCACCAATGTAAAATGCTTAACCGGTACTGATGCTGAAGTAATGGAATTTGTAGCCAAGCCCGACTCAAAAATAACAAAGGGATCATTAACCCAGGTTGAATTCCCGAATGATTCCATTGTAGGCGGGGTTATCAGGGGTGATACCAGTTTTATTGCCAATGGCTACACGGTCATCAAACCATATGACAAAGTAGTTGTTTTTGCTTTGCCCTCAGCCATTGAGAAACTGGCAAAATTTTTTAATTAGATATTCATGGTTAATTTAAAAGTTATTGGTTATATCCTGGGAGTGTTGTTGCTCGTTGAAGCTGCTTTCCTTTTGATTTGTATTCCGGTTACTTTAATTTATGAAGAAAACGATGCGGTTTATTTTTTGATTTCCGCGGGGATTTCATTTGTTATCGGGGGTATATTATGGTATTTTACCCGAAACAACGATAAACAAATGGGAAAGCGCGATGGCTATATCATTGTAAGCCTGGTTTGGATTGTTTTTTCCGTTTTTGGTGCCCTGCCTTTTTTTATCAGCAAACAAATTCCGTCTTACACCGATGCTTTTTTCGAAACCATTTCAGGATTTACAACCACGGGCGCCTCGATATTGAATGATATTGAATCATTGAGCCATGGGATGTTGTTTTGGAGAAGCCTGACCCAATGGCTGGGAGGGATGGGAATCATTGTGTTATCGCTGGCTATTCTCCCTTTGCTGGGGATAGGCGGCATGCAACTCTTTATTGCGGAAGTGCCTGGCCCGACTCCTGATAAACTTCATCCACGGGTTACCGAAACAGCCAAACGATTATGGGGCATCTACATTATTTTTACTACCGTAGAACTGGTTTTGCTGTTTGCCGGTGGGATGCCGCTGTTTGATTCTATTTGTCATTCTTTTACCACCATGGCCACGGGAGGTTATTCGACAAAGCAGGCAAGCATTGCATATTATAATTCCCCCTTTATTCATTACGTTATTACCATTTTTATGTTTATAGCCGGGGTAAACTTCACCTTGTCATATTTTACACTTCATAAAAAATTTAATAAGGTCTGGAACAACGAAGAATTTCGTACATACCTGTTTCTCACCTTAGCATTTGCCATCGTCGTTGCAATTGGATTATTTCTTACAACCAATAATAATCCTGAAAAGTGTTTCCGGGATGCGCTTTTCCAGGTTGTATCAATAACTACAACCACGGGATTTGCAACTGCAGATTATTTACTGTGGTTTCCGTTTTTAACATTCCTTATTTTTATGCTCATGTTTGTAGGAGGCTCTGCTGGATCCACAGGAGGTGGAATCAAAGTTGTCAGGGTTATGCTGATGTTTAAAAACTCATTTCTCGAATTAAAAAGATTAATTCATCCCAACGCCATTATACCTGTACGACTTAACAATCAGGCTGTCCCCCCTCCGATTGTCATTAATATTCTCGCATTCATTGCTGTTTACATAGCCATGGTTTTTATAGGAATGACGGTATTGTCAACCATGGGATATAACCTTGAAACATCGGTAGGATCTGTGGCTGCAACTCTGGGAAATATCGGCCCTGGAATAGGTGCGGTAGGTCCGGTAGAAAATTATGCTCACTTTCCCGTTTTTGGAAAATGGTTCCTGTCTTTTCTTATGTTAATCGGTCGTCTTGAATTGTTTACAGTACTCGTGTTGTTCACGCCAACATTTTGGAAAGAATAGCTATTCAATTTCCCCGACTCCCTGGCGCAATACAACAGGCTCATCTCCTGTGCAATCAATTACTGTTGATGCCACGTTTTTTCCGAACCCCCCATCAACCACTGCATCTACCAGGTTTTCATATCGTTCGTGGATTAATTCAGGATCGGTTGTATACTCAATAATGTCATCATCATCATGGACAGATGTAGTAATTATAGGGTTACCCAATTCTTCAACAATGGATGTAATGATGTTATTATCAGGGATACGTATTCCAATGGTTTTCTTCTTATTCTTAAATATTTTAGGTACTTTGTTGCTTGCTTTTAAAATAAAAGTATAAGGCCCCGGTAGATATTGTTTCAAAATCTTAAACGTACTGTTGTTCATATCTTTTGTGAACTCTGACAACGTACTCAGACTAGAAAAAATAAATGAAAAGTCGGCCTTATCTGCCTTTACACCTTTAACACGTGCTACCTTTTCCACTGCTTTGCTATTGTTTATATCGCAACCCATGCCATAAACAGTATCAGTAGGATAGATAATTATACCGCCATTTTTAAGAATTTCTACGACCTTATTCACTTCTTTGGGATTCGGATTTTCGGGATATACTTTTATAAGCATTGTTGGTTATTTTTCAATTAATTATACCTGGGCCGTATTTTGTTGAATCAATTTAAATAAATCCCTGTTAATTTGAGTAATTGGCAATGAAAAAATCATTGGAGAATCGGTCTTCTGTATTTTTCCAACATGTTCTTCAATATCTCTGTACAAAATAGCCTTGGTTTTTACCAGTGTAATTGTTTCGGAGTATTCAATAATATCATCACCTTGCCTGCGAAATGAAAAAATCTCAGGCAGAATGTTCACGCTGTGTGTCAATTTTTTTTCTATCAGTGATTTTGATATTTCAACAGCTTCATCCCTGTTCTTTGTTAAAATATATATGAGAATCATTTTTTAAGAATTGGGTTTACTAATCGTTTTTAATAAATAAACGGAATAATTTTCCATGTCCTTTTTCTGTATTCGTGATATCCTTCCAGGTTTTTTATCAGTAATTTTTCTTCAGTATTCATTTTTATTAACAAATCAATAACCAGTGTTGTTTCAATAAAAATGCGAAAAACAGTTGGTTTTATTATAACCAAAGGCAATGAAACCAAAATAAGTGCAAGGTACATTGGGTGACGAATAACAGCATACGGGCCACGTGCAGTTAATTCCGCATTTGGTCTTACATTGGGTGGTACATTTAATGTATCTGAATTCATTGAAAAGATACCCCACAAACCGATGGCCATCCCCATTATATACAATAGCTTCAGTAGAGGACCTGCGGGATACAAAGGACCTGTTACCGCAATAAGAAATAAGCAAATAAATTGCAGTGAAACTAAAAAATAAACAGTTATATTTCTGTTTTTTCCAAAATAAAGCATATTTAATGCCCATCTCCTGTTTTTTCTGATTTCTCAGAAGGTATATACTGGTACTTCACTATCACGCTATTTTCATCATCTCCTTCATCATCTTCATCATCTTCATCATCATACCAGGCTGGTTTCGGTTTTTGCGGTCCATACTCACGAAAATAGTAGGCGAGAAATAAACCTGCCAATGCACCTGATATATGTCCTTCAAACGACATGTCCTGTTTGTAAGGAAATATCCCCCAAACCATACTTCCATAAAGAAAGCTAACCAGTAATGAAATTGCCATGAGCCTGATGTTTTTGCGAATTATTCCACTGAAAAACAAGAACGACGCAAATCCATACACAAGTCCGCTGGCGCCAATATGATATGATGAGCGGGCAAAAAGCCAAACTCCAGATCCCGAAATCAAGTAGGTAAGAAAAAATACAGGATAAGCTACTTCCCAGTAAAAATAAAAAACAGCGGTTAACAGAAAAAATAACGGGATGCTGTTGTCAATTAAATGGTTAAAATCTGCATGAATGAACGGAGAAGTCAGTATCCCAAGCAGCCCGTTCAGCGACCTGGGGTAAACCCCAAATCGATACAATTCCCAGTTTTGTTCAATCTCAATTAACTTTGTCATCCAAAGAAGAGATACAAAGAGAAAAGGAAACAGCATGCTGTTAATGAAAAGTTTCTTCTCTTTGTTTTCGTCCATATATTCTCCTTAAAATGTTAAACACTGTTAGTTTAACAAAAAAAATCCTATTTGGATTAAATATTTTCGGATAATTGTTAAAGCTTATACAGCTACCTGCTTTTTTGCATTTAAATCCAGTCGGTTGAGAAGTAAGCCAAAAAAACCCGGCGAAAAACCGGGTTTAGAAAGCATTCATTACTATTTTGTGGGTCGTAATTTTCTTACGGTTGCACCAGTCTTCCATAATTCAGACTCCCGAAGTTCTTTCAATTCAACTTCAAGCTGTTCCCGATAATTTGCACTTCCTGTTGATTCCAGCACCCTTTTGGTTTCAGCACCTGATTTCACTCTTTCATACAGGTCAACGAAAACAGGTAAAACCGCATCTTTAAACTTTGGTCTCCAGTCAAGAGCTCCTCTTTGGGCAGTAGCGCTACAATTGGCATACATCCAGTCCATGCCGTTTTCATCTACCAACCGTATGAGGCTTTGGGTCAGTTCCTCAACAGTTTCATTGAAGGCTTCACTTGGCGAGTGTCCGTTTTCGCGAAGTACCTGATACTGAGCATCCATGATACCTGCGAGGGCACCCATGAGAACACCACGTTCACCTGTTAAATCGGAAAACACTTCATTCTCAAATGTTGTTGGGAACAAATACCCTGAGCCAATTGCAATTCCCACTGCCAGAGTGCGTTCTTCAGCACGACCTGTGAAATCCTGGAATACAGCATAGCTGGAGTTAATTCCCTGTCCGGCAAGGAAATTTCGACGAACACTGGTTCCTGATCCTTTTGGTGCAACCAGGATGACATCTATATTTTCCGGAGGTATAACATCTGTTTGATCTTTGTAGGTCACCGAAAAACCATGAGAAAAATACAATGCATCACCTTCCTTCAGGTGTGGTTTAATTTTTGGCCAGATAATGCGCTGTGCTGCATCCGATACAAGATATTGAATGATTGAACCTTTTTCCACAGCTTCCTCAACAGGGAAAAGCGTTTCACCGGGTACCCAACCATCATTCACTGCTTTTTCCCAGTCAGCTTTAAATTCAGGCGCCTGTCCAATGATTACATTTATGCCATTGTCGCGCATATTTAATGACTGTGCCGGACCCTGAACACCATAACCAATAACAGCAACTGTTTCATTTTTTAATACTTCCCTCGCTTTATCAAGGGAGAATTCTTCTCTGGTGACTACGGTTTCTTCAAGGCCACCGAAATTTAATTTTGCCATAATATTTACAATTTTTGATTTGGATATTTAGTTACTACTTAACTGATCTACCTCATGAAGATACGATGAAAGCAATTCTTCCTTTAACTTGGTTATTGCTACGCGCCCTGATCGTGTAAACTGTTTCACTCCGAACCTGTTTAGCTCATCAAACAACGCTGTAGTTTCCTCTTTGTGTCCTGTCTTTTCAATAACCGTATATTCATCCGTTACTTCCAGGATGCGTGCATTATGCTTTCTGATTGTTCTCTCCAGGGTATTGGTTGCAACAAGTGCTTCCGTTGGTACTTTGTATAATGCAATTTCCTGGTGGATAATTTCTTCCTCAGGATGGTAAAACGCTCTCAACACTTCTACCAGTTTTTCAATCTGTTTTACCAGTTTTTCAACCTTTTCTGTGGTTTCTTTAACAACAATGGTAAATTTATGTATCCCGTGGATTGACGATTCTGATACGGTCAGGCTTTCAATATTGACATGTCTTCGGGTAAAAATAATTGTAATACGGTTGAGCAAACCAATGTGGTTTTCCGAAAACGCTGTTATGGTAAATTCCTTTTCCATTTTTTTATCTTTTATTTTTTTAAACAAATAAACCTGCACGGGAACTGTCCCGGCAGGTTCGAATGAATTGTCTATTGACCTTGTGCACTCAAGATTATCTCCGACACTGAAGCTCCGGTAGGTACCATCGGAAACACGTTATCTTCTTTTTCGATAGATACTTCAAGCAGGTACGGTCCTTCATGCTTCAGCATATCTGATATTCCGCTGTCCAGTTTGTCCCTGGAATCAATCTTGTTACCGGCTATACCATAGGCATCGGCCAGCTTCATAAAATCAGGGCCCTGGATAGAGGTAAAGGAATACCTTTTTTCAAAGAACAACTGTTGCCATTGTCTTACCATTCCAAGAAAGTGGTTATTCAAAATTACAATTTTAACAGCTGCTTTTGATTGATAGATGGTTGCCAGTTCCTGAAGTGTCATCTGGAATCCGCCATCCCCAATAATTGCTATAACTTCCCTGTCGGGTTTTCCGGTTTTCGCACCAAATGCAGCCGGTAATCCGAATCCCATTGTACCCAAACCTCCTGATGTAACATTGCTTCTTGATTTATTGAACCGGAAATATCGCGAGGCAATCATCTGGTGCTGACCAACGTCTGTAACCAGGATAGCATCACCTTTCGTTTGTTCGGTAAGGCGACGAACAACCTCAGCCATTGTCAGGCCTTCCTTCGCGGGGAACAATTCGTCTTTCATGACCTTCTCATACTCTATTTTATCACATTCCCTGAATTCCTGTATCCATGGCTCATAGCTGTTTTTATTTACTTTTTCTGTCAACAGGGGCAATGTATCTTTCACGTTGCCAATTACCGGCGCATGGGCATGTACATTTTTATTCACTTCAGCCGGATCAAGTTCAAGATGAATAACTTTGGCTTGCTTGGCATATCTTGATAAATCTCCGGTAACTCTGTCATCGAAACGCATACCGATTCCGATAAGAACATCACATTCATTGGTTTTGATGTTTGGACCGTAATTCCCATGCATGCCCAGCATACCCATATTCAATGGATGGTCTGAAGGCATTGCCGACAACCCCAGGATTGTCCATCCAAATGGGATTCCAGCTTTTTCGAGAAACTTTTTTAATTCTTCTTCAGCCTCTCCCAGGATTACTCCCTGCCCAACCAGTGCGTATGGCTTTTTAGCATTATTGATAAGCTCTGCCGCTATTTCAATCTGGCTTTGATCGATCTTTGGTTTTGGCCTGTAACTTCTTATGTATTTGGATTTCTGATAATTGTAATCAAGTTCACCAAACTGGGCATTTTTTGCAATATCAACAACTACAGGGCCGGGCCTTCCTGATCTGGCAAGATAAAATGCTTTTGACAAAGCTTCAGGTATATCCTCAGGCTTCGTTACCAGAATATTCCACTTCGTAATGGGCATAGTAATGCCAACAACATCTGTTTCCTGGAATGCATCGCTTCCCAAAAGTTGGGCAGAAACCTGTCCTGAGATGCATACCAATGGTGTTGAATCGATCATCGCATCAGCAATGCCTGTAACTAAGTTGGTGGCTCCCGGGCCGGAGGTAACCATGCAAACTCCGACTTTTCCTGTGACACGGGCATAACCCTGGGCTGCGTGTATTGCACCCTGTTCATGTCGTGTCAAAATGTGATTAAGCTGTTTCTCATACTTCATTAGAGCATCATACACAGGCATTATAGCCCCTCCGGGATAACCAAAAATGGTATCAACGCCTTCCTCCAGTAACGAAAGAAGTACAGCATCGGATCCGGCCACTCTTTTTGTAGCGATTCTTTCTTTTTCCGAAATCGTCTGGGTTTGATTCTGTTCCATATTACTTTATATTTAGAGATTATTCAACTTAAATGATTCTTATTCCTCCTTTATCTGCTGAGGTCACCATACTGGCATAAGCTTTCAATGCTTTTGAAACATTCCTGTCTCTTTCCTTTGGTTTGAAAGCCAAACTGCCTTTTTGTTCTTCTTTTTTTCTTCTGGTTTCCAAATCTTCTTCCGATAATTTCACGTTGATTGATCGGGACGGTATATCAATTTCAATTAAATCACCATCCTCAACAAGTGCTATTGCGCCGCCGGCTGCCGCTTCGGGAGACACATGACCAATGGACAATCCGGAAGTTCCTCCCGAGAATCTACCATCGGTAATCAGTGCACAGGCTTTGCCGAGTTCCTGCGATTTGATGTAAGAAGTCGGGTATAACATTTCCTGCATTCCCGGACCACCTTTCGGTCCTTCATACCTTATAACAACAACATCTCCTGCTTCTACTGCTCCATTGAGAATACCATCACATGCGGAATCCTGGGATTCAAATACCTTTGCTTTTCCAATAAAATTGTAAATTGATTCATCAACGCCTGCCGTTTTAACGACACAACCATTTTCGGCTATGTTACCAAACAACACAGCCAAACCCCCATCAGGGCTGTAAGCATTTTCAACACTTCGGATGCATCCGGAGGCACGATCCAGATCAAGTTCCTTGAATGTAACTCCCTGCGAACCCATTTTTAAATTTTTAATACCTCCGGGGGCGCTTTTATATACAGCATGAGCCTCACCATTTACTGATGGCCTTGTAACATCAAATGTTGCAATGGCTTCCGATAATGGCTGGTTGTCCACACGATAAACATCCCTGTGCAATAACCCTCCTTTTTCCAATTCACCGAGAATCCCGATTATACCACCCGCACGATTCACATCTTCAATATGATAATTGGAATTTGGCGACACTTTACATAAAACAGGAACCTTTCTCGATAGTTCATCAATATCTTTCATTGTAAATTCTACGCCAGCTTCATGCGCAATAGCAAGTATATGCAATACCGTATTGGTTGAGCCTCCCATAGCAATATCGAGTGCCATTGCATTTTCAAATGCTTTTTTGGTTGCGATGGATCTGGGCAATACCCGCTCATCTCCATCCCGATAGTAACGGAAGGTATTTTCAACAATGAGGTTAGCCGCTTTTTCAAACAAAACTTTCCTATTTTTATGTGTGGCCACAATGGTTCCATTTCCCGGTAATGCCAGTCCAATCGCCTCATTCAGGCAATTCATTGAATTTGCCGTAAACATTCCCGAACATGAACCACATGTTGGACAAGCCTGCTGCTCTATAACAGAAATCTCCTGATCGGATATTTTTTGATCTGCTGCCATTACCATAGCATCTACCAGGTCATATTTTTTGTCCCCAACCTTTCCTGCTTCCATGGGGCCACCTGACACAAAAACAGTTGGTATGTTTAACCGCATGGAGGCAATCAACATACCTGGAGTGATTTTATCACAGTTACTGATGCAAATCATACCATCTACCTTGTGCCCGTTTACCATATATTCAATGCTATCCGCAATAAGGTCACGTGAAGGAAGTGAATAAAGCATTCCATCGTGCCCCATAGCAATACCGTCATCAATAGCTATGGTATTAAATTCAGCGGCATAACATCCTTGCTTCTCAATCATTGCTTTTACTTCCTGACCAATGTCGTGAAGATGGGTATGGCCGGGAACAAACTGGGTAAATGAATTGACAATTGCAATAATGGGTTTACCAAAATGCTCTTCCTGCATTCCGGCTGCACGCCATAAACTTCTGGCACCTGCCATTTTTCTACCCTGAGTTGTTGTTGCACTTCGTAATGGTACTTTCATTTATAAAATTGTTTAAATTAAAAAAGCCATTCTTATGGTAAGAATGGCTTCATTTTGTTTTTTATGGATTTATGCACAGACCATCCTTACCTTAGCTTTTGGCTAACCACGACTAGAAGGACGATGACTATGCTGATGTTTATCATACTTTTAATTTTGATTGACAAATATAGAGAATAAAAGTTGATAATTTCAAGTGAATTCACAAAAAAAATAAAAAAATGTATCTTGCAATTACGTAA
>CAZAMT010000077.1:0-14586 GCA_964486145.1 uncultured Bacteroidales bacterium | reverse complement strand
ATATTTTTTAATCTTTTTAGATCATCCGGCGTATCAATGCCGATTGATTCCATTTGTGTTAGCTCAACCTTTATTTTATACCCGTTTTCAATCCATCGGTTTTGCTCCAGCGATTCAGCACGCTCAAGAGATGATGGCGCCAATTGTGTAATTTCATTTAAGATATCGGAGCGATAAGCATACAATCCGATGTGACGGTAAAACTGATGATGATCGTTCCATTCCTGTTGCTTTTGTCCTCGAACAAAGGGAATGGGTGATCGGCTGAAATAGATGGCATATTTATCATTTGTAAACACCACTTTCGGTAAATTTGAATTGACGATGTCTTCAAAACGATCAATTGGCTTTACCAGGGTTGCAATTTGCACGTTGTCATCCCGAAAACAGGATTTTAGTTTTTCCAGTTGATCAGGTTGTATAAATGGTTCATCTCCCTGGATATTTACAACAATATCGGTATGTATCCCTTCGTTTGCTGATATTTTGGCTGCCTCGGCGCATCTGTCGGTACCGCTTTTATGATCAGCAGATGTCATCACACACTTTCCACCAAATGATTCAACAGCTTTGCGAATCCTGTTATCATCTGTTGCCACGTAAACCTGTTCAAAAGCATGCAGCGCCTGTTCATAAACCCGTTGTATCATCATTTTCCCATCAATCATGACAAGAGGCTTACCCGGAAATCTCGTTGAAGCATAGCGCGCAGGAATGATTGCTGTAAAATTCATTCAAATGGTATTGGTTTTATGCAAAACTATGATTTATTCATAATATCCCCTGGGTTTTATCATCGATTATCTTCTGATACCGATTCTTTTGAGCATATAATTCGACCGGAAGTTATAAAAAAAGTATAAAAAGTGTAATTTTGTCATACAGGAAATGGTAATGTATGCAAAGGCTTTTTTGATGAAATATGCCAAAAAGTCGGTGTTTACAGGAATTTTAGCAATTTAACATTGAAATATGGATTTACAACAGATAAAACAACGTTTCGGAATTATTGGTAATTCAGGTTTGTTACACAGGGCCATTGATATTGCAAGGCAGGTGGCACCAACGGATTTATCTGTTTTGATAATGGGTGAAAGCGGTACAGGAAAGGAAGTATTCCCGCAAATCATACATCAGTTCAGTGCCAGGAAACACGGGCAATACATTGCTGTCAATTGCGGAGCAATACCAGAAGGTACAATTGATTCCGAACTTTTTGGGCATGAGAAAGGAGCATTTACCGGGGCACATGAAAGCCGAAAAGGTTATTTTGAAGTTGCAAATGAAGGAACTATCTTTTTAGACGAAGTGGCCGAGTTGCCTTTATCTACTCAGGTAAGGCTGTTGCGTGTGCTTGAAACAGGAGAATTTATTCGGGTAGGTTCATCGAAAGTAATTAAAACAAATGTTCGGGTTATTGCAGCTACCAATATGGATATTGCCAAACTGATTCAGGAAACAAAATTCAGGGAAGATTTATTTTATCGCTTGAATACAGTACCCATCGTCATTCCCCCGCTTCGTGAACGCAAAGATGATATTCTGTTGTTGTTCAGAAAGTTTGCAGTTGATTTCGCTGAAAAATACCGGATGCCTGCGGTCAACCTTACCGATGATGCCAAAGATTTACTTGTTAGCTATCGCTGGCCCGGCAATATCAGGCAACTGAAGAACCTTACCGAACAAGTTTCCGTTATTGAACAGAACCGTGAGATTGATGCGGATGGGCTGCGAAGTTACCTTCCTGATTATTTTGATTCGAAGCTTCCGGCGTTGGTTGACAATGTTGATCACAAGACGTTTGCTTCCGAGCGGGAAATTTTGTATAAGCTCCTGTTTGATATGAAAAATGACATGAATGATTTGAAAAAACTTGTCCTTGATATCATGCAAAAAGGCTCAGTGAATGGTGATGTACAGGATGACAATGCACATCTTATTAAAAAGCTGTATCAAAGCGTTGACAATGACGAAAAGGATAACCGGCTCAACCCGGTAAAAACAATTGAATATAACAGGAGAGATGAATCAAATATTCAGGATACCGAGGAAATCATTGAGGAATCATTGTTACTTGAAGATAAGGAAATTGAACTAATACGGAAAGCACTTGATAAGCATGGCGGAAAACGAAAATATGCTGCCCAGGATCTGGGTATTTCCGAAAGAACCCTTTATCGTAAGATTAAAGAATATGATATTACATAATCTTTCGTTATATTTTTAGGTTATATCAATTTGAGGAGGTATCAGTCAATGATAAAAAAGTTTTCAATATTTATATGTCTTTTGGTTACTCTGCCTGGCTGTTTTAGCGTGAGATACACTTTTTCAGGTGCGACTACAGAAGGATTAGAAACAGCATCAGTGCAGTATTTTGCTAATCGTGCTCCCATTCAAAATCCTGGTATGAGCCAGGAACTTACAAATATGTTGAAAGATCGAATCATATCGCAAACCAATCTTGTCGTAGTAAATGGCATCGGTGATGCTGATTTTGAAGGTGCTATTACCGGTCTTTCCACAGCGCCAACAGCAATTTCAGGACAGGATCAGGCACAACAAAACCGGCTCACTATAACCGTGAGAGTAAATTACACAAATTCAAGTGATGATGAACTAAGCTTCGACTCATCATTTTCAAGATATATTGATTATCCCAGTACACAAACGTTTGAACAGGCTCAAAGTCAATACATGGAAGAATTGTTGGAACAAATTGTGGAAGATGTATTTAATAAAGCTTTTGTGAACTGGTAAACAAAGCCATTGATATGCCAGGATTTGATTTTATATATTATTTAAACCGTCCATATCTGCTGAATGAAACTACGCTGGAGCAGCTTCGGAGCATTGTGGCTGAATATCCGTATTTTCAGAGTGCCAGGATATTGCTTGTAAAAAACCTTGCATTGCTCGAGAAACCAGATTTTGAAATTGAACTCAAGCGTGCGGCTGTATTTGTGAGTGATCGCGAGTTGATGTATGAATTTATTGAAGATCAACGTGGAAAAATCAACCAGGCAGAACCATTAAAAAATACCGATGCCGTAGTAGCCGGTAAGGAAGATAATCACCAACCGGAAAAAACTAAATCCACTGCTGACAACGAATCAGCAGATGAAGAGGCATCAGAATCGGTTTTATCAGAGGAATCGGATACCAAAGAATCGAACGACCCTACCCCGCTAAGCAGTTCCGATAATATTACGGATACTATCAAAGACAATGATTCTAATCAAACCATTGCGGATGATTCTTTAAAAAACGAAGTATCCCGACCGGATCCAAAAAACACAGATAAGCCATTACCACCCGATGTTACCAATGATGCACGAAAAAGACCTTTTACTTCCAACATGCAGGATAACATTGCCGGGTTATTGCAACACCAGGTGCAGGACGCCAATAAAAGTACCGATGGACAGGATATTCAGATAAATGACATTCAAATTGATGCGGAAAAAGAATATGCTCCTGAACTTGAAACGGTTCCGAAAAAAGAGGCCGGTGAAGATTTCATTGTTTTAGACGATGAAAACGTAATTGTTGACCGTGATTCATGGAATTCAATGCGGATTTCACAGCACATTAGCAATGCGAAAGATTTACTTGAACTGGATTATCGTCCGAAATCCGTTAAAAATGCTGACACAGATAAAAAAGAAGCAAATCAGGACGGGCATATCAACAAGCAAACATCACTTTCAGTTGGTCAAAAGGAATTGCATTTGAGTGTTGAATCCGAAAATCATACATTTAATGACTGGCTGGAATCTGTTTCACAAGGGAATCAATCGTATCAACTGGATCCATCTGAAAATGATTCGGCTGAAGCAAAACAACAGGAAGATGTAACTGCTAAAGATTCACTGATCGAGAGTTTTTTAAACTCAAACCCGGTACTAAAACCAAAACAGGATGTTCCACCGGAACACAAAGATATATCGGAGGATAGCGTAGAAGAAAGCGATCATTATATAACCGATACACTTGCAAAAATATACGTTAAGCAGGGGCACTATGCCAGGGCAATATTTGCCTATGAAAAATTAAGTTTGAAATATCCGGAAAAAAGTTCTTATTTTGCGGGTCAAATTGAAGAAATTAAAAAACTTATAGACGATTTAAATAATAAAAACCAATAAAATAAAAGACTATGTACGTTTTTCTATCCGTATTGATATTAATCGCCGCTATATTTCTGATTTTAATTGTTCTTGTACAAAATTCAAAAGGTGGTGGTTTGGCATCTAATTTTCAGTCGTCCAACCAGTTTATGGGTGTTCGGCGAACAGCCGATTTTCTGGAGAAATCTACATGGACACTGGCTACGGTTTTACTTGCCTTAAGTGTACTTGCAAGTATAAGCATCTCAACCAAGGACACAGACGAAGGTTCACTCATTGAGGAACAGGTGCAGGAAGCTATTGATCCAACAGCATTACCAAGTTTTCCCACAACAGTTCCGGAAGAAAACAATGGGAATAACCAACAACAGAACGAAAACGAATAATCAGGTAGTTGTTAAAAGATAAAAAGTGTCAGTATGTCATTTATTACTGACACTTTTTTTATTTTTTGATGTCAAAAATCAACAGTATAGACATCTGGTAATCAACGTATTATAAAATATCTAAATCATCTGTGGATAAATGCCTACACAAATCTGCTGTAATGTACGCCAATATTTCATTTGGCATAGATTGTGATAACGCATGGTCAAGTTTTGATAAAAATATTGTTTAACTTTAAATAAAGCGAACATGTCAGAAGTAAAAATTAAACCTTTAGCGGATCGCGTACTGGTTGAACCGCAAGAAGCAGAAGTGAAAACATCGAGTGGTATTATCATTCCCGATTCTGCAAAAGAGAAGCCACAAAAAGGAACCATTGTAGCAGCCGGTCCTGGAAATAAAGATGAGAAAATGGAAGTCAGTGTTGGTGATACAGTATTGTATGGAAAATACTCAGGAACTGAAATAACCATGGACGACAAGGATTATCTTATTATGCGACAATCAGATATTCTTGCAATAATTTAAACATACATTGAAATAATCAAACATTTACGAAAAAACTTAAATTTTAATTGATATGGCTAAAGAAATCAAATTTGATATTGAAGGCAGGGATTTGCTTAAAAAAGGAGTCGATGCCCTTGCAAACGCGGTAAAAGTAACCCTCGGGCCCAAAGGAAGAAATGTAATTCTTGAGAAAAAATTTGGAGCTCCCCAGGTAACAAAGGACGGTGTAACCGTTGCTAAAGAAATTGAACTTGAGGAATCATTTGAAAACATCGGTGCGCAACTCGTGAAAGAGGTTGCTTCAAAAACCAATGATGATGCTGGTGACGGAACAACCACAGCCACAGTTCTCGCACAATCAATTGTTACCGTTGGTATGAAAAATGTAACTGCCGGTGCCAACCCAATGGATCTTAAACGCGGAATCGAAAAGGCGGTTAAAAGTGTAGTTGAAAACCTAAGCAGTCAGTCAAAAACTATTGGTGAAGACAATCAGAAAATTGAGCAGGTTGCTGCTATTTCTGCCAATAATGATAAAAGCATTGGCGCGCTTATCGCCGAAGCAATGGAGAAAGTGAAAAAAGAAGGTGTTATAACTGTTGAAGAATCAAAAACAGCCGACACCTATGTAGATGTTGTGGAAGGTATGCAGTTTGACAGAGGTTATATTTCTCCTTATTTCGTAACCGATACTGAGAAAATGGAAGCTATACTGGAAAATCCATACATCATGCTTACCGACAAGAAAATTTCAACGATGAAAGATTTGATGCCGGTACTTGAGCCTGTTGCACAGTCTGGTCGGCCATTATTAATTATTGGTGAAGACATTGAAGGCGAGGCTTTGGCAACGTTGGTTGTTAATAAGCTGAGAGGCTCACTGAAAATTGCTTCTGTAAAAGCTCCCGGTTTTGGAGACAGAAGAAAGGAAATGCTTGAAGATATTGCTATTTTGACCGGCGGAACAGTAATTTCAGAAGAAAAAGGTTTAACACTGGAAGGTGCGACTCTTGAAATGCTTGGAAATTCAGAAAAGGTGAGCATTGATAAAGAAAACACCACCATTGTAAACGGTGCCGGTGATAAAAAAAATATTGATGCCAGGGTTAAACAAATCAAGCAACAGATTGAAAATACAACTTCTGATTATGATCGTGAAAAACTTCAGGAACGTCTGGCAAAATTAGCTGGTGGGGTAGCCGTACTTTATGTTGGTGCTGCTTCCGAAGTTGAAATGAAAGAGAAAAAGGACCGTGTCGAAGACGCGTTAAGTGCAACCAGGGCTGCTGTGGAAGAAGGAATTATTCCTGGTGGCGGTGTCGCATATGTACGGGCAATTGAAGCCTTGAATAAGCTGACAGGTGAAAATGAAGATCAAAATACAGGTATCGCAATTATCAAAAGAGCACTTGAAGAGCCGTTGCGCCTCATTGTTGAGAATGCCGGTGTTGACGGATCCGTTGTGATACAAAAAATCAAAGAAGGAAAAGATGACTTTGGTTACAATGCCAGCACAGATAAATATGAAAACTTGTTTGAATCTGGTGTTATTGACCCAACCAAAGTGGCACGTATTGCTCTTGAAAATGCTGCTTCCATTGGCGGTATGTTCCTTACAACAGAATGTGTTGTTGCAGATATACCTGAAAAAGAACCAGCCGGACCGCCTCCAGGAGCGGGAATGGGTGGCGGCATGGGCGGCATGATGTAAGAACGCCTTGCAATAATAAAAGAGAAAAACCTGACAGATTATACACTGTCAGGTTTTTTTTGCCCCTAATATTTATTTTTTATTTCAGCATCATTAAATTAAAGAACCGCGTATGTCGAATAGTTGCAATTTCAAATGAATGGGCAGAAATTGTAGATTAATTAAATGAATAATTCAAGAATGCATTGGTTATGCCACAGCTACAAGTTCTTTTATGTCCGGGACTTCTTTGCGCACCGCTTGTTCCACTCCGGCTTTTAATGTTTGAACACTGAAAGGACAGCCATCACATGCTCCAAGTAACCGAACTTTAACTGTTAAATCATCCGATACCTCAACCAATTCAATGTCTCCGCCATCAGATTTCAGGTATGGTCTTATCGATTCGATAGCTTTGTTAATTTTCTCCAGGGCAATTGCTTTTTCCATATTTTTATTTTTTAACGTCTATGAGTTTTAATTTCTACTTTTTGAGTTGGAGGTAAGTTGTTATTACGAACTTTAATTTGTTCAACCATGTTGCGGCTTATTTCTTTAAAAGCCTCACTTACCTGGTTATGTTGCATAACTGAGGGAAGTCCCTGGTCACCGCCTTCACGTATGCTCTGCACGAGCGGTATTTGCCCTAACAATGGCACCTCAAATTTCTCGGCAAGCTTGCTGCAGCCGTTTCTTCCGAAGATATAGTACTTATTGTCCGGTAGTTCTTCAGGTGTGAACCACGACATATTTTCAACAAGTCCAAGCACAGGAACATTGATTTGTTCACCACGGAACATATTGATCCCTTTAACAGCATCTGCCAGTGCAACGTCCTGAGGTGTACTGACAATAACAGCTCCCGTCACAGATAAGGTTTGTACAAGAGTCAGATGAATATCAGAAGTCCCGGGAGGTAAATCAAAAAACATGAAATCAAGCTCACCCCATTGGGCATCCGTCATTAATTGTTTCAGAGCATTGGAGGCCATAGGGCCACGCCACACCATGGCATCATCCGGGTTTACAAAAAGCCCGAGCGATAGAATTTTAACCCCGTATTTTTCAATGGGCACAATATAATCCTTTCCTTCGATTTTGGTTGCCATGGGTCTTTCTTTCTCAACGTTAAACATTTTTGGCAACGAGGGCCCAAAAATATCTGCGTCAATAATTCCAACGCTATAGCCTTCCAGTGCCATGGCAACGGCCAGATTGGTTGCAACGGTTGACTTACCAACACCACCTTTGCCAGAAGCAACGGCTATGAAATTTTGTACGCCCGGAAGAACCTTGGGTTCACCAGGAGCAGCTACACTTACTTTGGCAGTGGTTTCAATATCTACTTCCACATCCGATCCGAATTTTTCGTGGATCATACGAACACTTGCTTTTTTTAACGAAGATTTTAATGGGTCATTTATCCGTTGAAATTTAAGTATAAAAGAAACCTTGTTTTCTTCTAAACGAATATCCTGAACCATTCCCAATGATACAATATCATTGCCTGCTTCGGGGTGCCTTACATTTTTTAATGCTTCCAGCACACCATCTCTGGATATACTCATAAAATTCCCTTAATTTTTAATTAGATTTAATCTACAAATATAAATAAATACGGTATAAATGAAATGCATCTTCAATATTTCAGTGCATTTCGCTTTGGGCAGATGGGTCCCAGAAATGGTATTCAAAGTGAATTACCTTGTCATCAACTACTTTAATTCCTTCATTTTCGAGCAATTGCTGCATAAGATCAGGAGTGCGAAAATGGTTTTTTCCCGTGAGCATTCCGTTTCTGTTAACTACCCTGTGCGCTGGTATAAACTCTTCAAGGTTGTGGCAATTGTTAAGCGCCCATCCAACCATGCGTGCCGATTGTGGAGAACCAATAAACCGGGCAATGGCACCATATGATGTTATCCTGCCGTATGGGATTAAACGGGCTACTTCATAAACCCTTTCAAAAAAACTGTCATTCATCGTCTTTTATTTCCTGAATTATTTTATTTGGAGGTAGGCAAAATTTCAGATAATGTATGTTCATTCCCTTACTAAGAAATTGCTTTTCGTAATAGGTTTTAATTGACAGGATTCCGTTCTTCATTTCTGTTGAATACAAATCGGCAGTTTCAAACAAGACCGGTAAATCATTGTATTCAGCTATCCGGCGTGTATAATCGAACAAGGCTTCGTTGTCCGTTTTCAGATGAATGATTCCATTGGGTTTTAAAAAATCACCGTAAATATTCAAAAAACGTGAACCTGTCAGTCGTTTTTTGTTTCTTCGTTTTTTTAACTGGGGATCAGGAAATGTGATCCATATTTCTTCAATTTCTTCTTGTTCAAAAAACGAATCAATGAATTCAACGCGGGTACGTAAGAAACCGACATTTTTTAAACCGCGTTTAATTGCATCATTTGCCCCACCCCAAATACGTGCACCTTTTATATCAACTCCGAGAAAATTTTTATCAACAAACCGGGAAGCAAGTCCTACGGTATATTCGCCTTTTCCGCATCCTAGCTCCAGAATAATGGGATTTTCATTCCCGAAAAAATCAGATTTCCATTTGCCGTATAATGGGTGTTTTTTTTGGTATATCTCTTCAAATGATGGTTGAATGACATTTTCCATTTCGGCTATTTCCCGAAATTTCTTAAGCTTATTTTTTCTCCCCACTTTTTTTCAACTATGATTCTTTTGTTTTCAATTTTTTAATCATTACACCTACATCCAGTATTCCGGGAAGCACCTCATTTCTCATACCATGTTGAATATCAAATTTATAAATACCCTTGTGAGGAAATCGCACATTTAAACGAAAAGGCAGTTGATTTGTCCAGATATGCCCCCATCCGCTTCCCAGCCATTTACCCATTTCATCTGCGAGGTAATATTCAACGGTATCTTTAACCTGGTGTCCTGCAGGCGATGTGGTTGTAACAAACATGTGGATATTTCTCCAGGGGTACTCACCATTATTTCTTAGCATCAAAAAAACATGAAATGCATTTGAGGTATCTTGTATGGGAACATCAAAGCTTTTTATATCATTTATTTCCCAAGCATTATCCTGAATTTCAGCATATTCTTCATATTCAATTTTCCTGCTGCAGGAACTTGCAATTATTGTTGCCAGTATCATGAGTTTTAAAATAAAATGCATTTTCATGTCATTCATATGTATTAAATTGATAAAGTGCTTAATAAATTATTTTTTATTGTTTCTTTTTGAAAAGGATTTCTTTTTTCTTTTGTGTTTTCTTTTTGGCTTTTTTTTATCATCAAACCGTGTTAAACTATCCTGCCCGACTTCATTTGCGTAATCCGATGATTGATGAAGTATATTCTCTTCGGTTTCAATAAGTTCATCAACGTGTATTCCTTTTTTATTCAGGGCAATTATTTCATGCACTCTTTCAACGGGCACTGCTGTCATGTTCACCATATTTTGTGGATCGAATGAATACCACATCAATTGGCGGTAAATATCTGATTTCTGGAAAAAGGCCCTCCCGGTATTGGTTTCAAGAATTACTTCTTTTGATGGGAATCCCTCCAGTGCATCAAGATAGCATTCCAACTCATAGTTCAGGCAACATTTCAGTTTGCCGCATTGTCCGGCCAGTTTTTGTGGGTTCAGGGATACTTCCTGGTAGCGGGCTGCGTTGGTGGTTACCGAAACAAAATTGGTAATCCAGGTTGAACAACATAATTCCCTGCCGCAACTCCCAATTCCACCAATTCGACCTGCTTCCTGCCGTGCACCTATCTGTTTCATTTCAATGCGAATCTTGAATTCATCGGCCAACTTTTTTATGAGTTGCCTAAAATCTACCCGTTCATCAGCAATATAATAAAAGATGGCTTTGGTGCGATCCCCCTGGTATTCCACATCACCAATTTTCATGTGAAGATTGAGTTGCTCAGATATTTTTCGGGATCGAAGCATGGTATTATGTTCAAGTTCTATGGCTTGCTGCCATTTAGTAAGGTCCGAAGTTTTGGCTTTCCGATAAACTTTCCGGAGTTGGGTTTTTTGATGGTCGATGTTATTTTTTTTCATTTGATGATAAACCAAATCGCCCGTTAAACTAACAATACCAATATCATGACCCGGGTTGGCTTCCAAAGCAACCAAATCGCCCACCTTCAGGAGTAACTGGTTGACGTTTCGGAAATAATCTTTTCGCGTATTTTTAAATCTTACTTCAACATATTCACAAATTACACCACCTTCAGGAAGGTTACTTATCCAATTATTTATATTTAATTTGTTGCAGTTTCCCTTATGAACGTGGGGTTGCAATGTATCTTCTACATCAACTGAATTGAAATTACCCCGAAACAATAAATTATTTTTGTGCATCAAAGTATAAGGTTTTAATCCTACGAATGCCAGGTATTTTTAACAAAAATATACAAAATCAGGTAACAGTCCATTTTCCCTACAAACTGTTTTTAAATACTTTATAAATTTTTCCTCCGATGGTGGAATTAAACCTGCTTTAGATTAATTTCATTTTCATTTTTTTTATTAAAAATTATTTAAAGTTTATTTAATGGTATGATTATTGAAAGTTAATTCAAAACAAATTATTTTTGAAGTATCAAACATTTTACGTTCATAATTGTAGTTTTAGTTAGTAGTTAGTTTTAGTTAGTAGTTAGTTTTAGTTAGTTTCATTAAGAAGGTCCCCTCCCGGGGGCCTTTTTTTTATTCTTTAAATTTAAGAATCCCCTTAATAAATTGAATATCAGTTAAAAATTTGGGTTGCAGTTGCATTTATGGTGATATCAAATCGAATTTGACTGTGTTATTGCCGGCATTGTCAGGTTAAAATCGATATATTTGTAGTGTATGATTTATATCATATTTTCTCGGATTGAAATGATAATACTAAAATATACCGAAGTGAAACAGCGCAACATAGCCATATTGGGAGGTGGAAATTTAGGGGCCTCAATTGCAAAAGGTCTAATCGCAGCAAGGGTTAATAAGCATTCTCAAATTTGCGTCACCCGTAGGCGAAGTCATTTACTTGATGATTTAAAAAAAGAAGGGTTGGAGGTTACAAGGGATAATTTGGCGGCTGTGAAAAATGCGGAAATTGTTATTATTTCTGTAAAACCTCACCATATTCTGGAACTGCTTGAAGAAATTAAAGCGGAATTAACCCCCGAAAAGCATCTTGTTATTTCAACGGTAAGCGGAGTATCAATACAAAGTATTACGGATGTAATTG
This sequence comes from uncultured Bacteroidales bacterium, assembly GCA_964486145.1. Lineage (GTDB taxonomy): Bacteria > Bacteroidota > Bacteroidia > Bacteroidales > JAAAOM01 > CAZAMT01. The sequence goes on along the minus strand of CAZAMT010000077.1, from coordinate 2,619 downwards.
GCAATATACCGGTGTATCGGGCCATGCCAAATACTGCCGTTGCAATTCGTGAATCAATGACGTGTATTGCCTCCGATGGAGATAATGGCCATTTGGATGATATTATTGATTTTTTTAACCAGCTTGGTATGACCAGGGTTATTGCGGAGGAACTCATGGGTGCTGCAACAGTTGTAGGTGCTTGTGGTATTGCATTCGTTCTTCGTTTCATGCGGGCCATGTCCCAGGGGGGCATTGAAATTGGCTTTGGTTCAGAGGTGTCACAACTGATAACAGCTCAAACAATCAAAGGTGCTTCCAATTTAATTCTTCAAAGCGGCAATCACCCTGAAAGAGAAATTGACAAGGTTACCACTCCCCGCGGAATAACCATTTCCGGGTTAAACGAGATGGAACATCAGGGTTTAAGCTCTGCTGTTATCAAAGGTCTTCTTTCTTCTTACAACAAACTGGAAAAATTATCAGAGAAAAATAAAAAATAAATAGTGCCATTTTTGTAAACATCGTGCATGCTGCATTGTTAGTGGGTTATGATGACTGAAGCATTTCAATCATTAAACATGAATTCGGAAATTTCAAATTTACAAAGTAATAACATACTTAAAATCAAGCGTATCGCAAAACCGTTTAATTATTAATACCATGAAATCCAATACCAGTATAGAAGATTTCCCATCATATTTGTACCAACAATATTTAAGCTTTCGCAAGGAAGTTCCACCAATTGCCAATTCTCATAAATTTGTTGATGATATTGTAAATTTCCTGTTTCCGATCAAAGCCGATCGGGAATGTGTGGAAGCACAGGTTGAATTAAATCTTTTGCAACTGCGGATTAACTTTAAAGATCTTTTAAACCGGCAGGTGAAATATCTAAAAGCACCTATTGAAGAATTGACAGATGCCTTCTTTTCGAAAATCCCAAATGTTTATAACAGCCTGATTGCAGATGCTAAATCATTTCTTGAGTTTGACCCCGCGGCCCGATCGTTGGAAGGAGTTATTATATACTATCCCGGTTTTTACAGCACCACCGTGTATCGATTGGCACATGAACTGTACAAATTAAATATTCCGTTTTTGCCTAGAATTATGTCTGAATATGCTCATAGTAAAACAGGAATTGATATTCATCCGGGTGCAAAAATAGGCAAAAACTTTTTCATTGACCATGGAACAGGCGTGGTAATTGGAGAGACGACAGAGATTGGAGATAATGTAAAAATTTATCAGGGAGTAACCCTTGGAGCAATTTGTGTAAATAAAGAAATGGCGAATGTTAAACGTCATCCAACCATCGAAGACAAAGTTATTATTTATTCAGGGACCAGCATTTTAGGCGGGGATACAATCGTTGGCCATGATTCAGTTATTGGTGGTAATGTTTGGCTAACGAAAAGCGTTGATCCATATTCCGTTGTTTATCACGAAAGTAAAACAGTAGTCAGGGATAAAAGCTATAAACAACCCATAGATTTTGTCATCTGATGATATCTAGATCTTAATCAAATAGGAAATATAAACCATTCAAAATAATAATTTTATGAAGTTTAATAATATTCTGGAGACCATAGGTGATACTCCGCATGTAAAACTTAGTAATCTGTTTCCAAAACATGAAGTTTGGATTAAAATGGAAAGGGCCAATCCGGGTGGCAGTATTAAAGATCGAATTGCACTATCGATGGTTGAAGATGCTGAAAAAAAAGGAATGCTCAATGAAAAATCAGTCATTGTAGAACCTACATCAGGTAATACAGGGATTGGATTGGCTATTGTTGCTGCGGTAAAAAAATATAAATTGATTCTGGTAATGCCCGAATCAATGTCACTTGAAAGAAGAAGACTTATGGCGGCATATGGAGCTGAATTTGAATTAACGCCTAAAGAAGGTGGCATGAAAGCTGCTATTGAAAAAGCACAGCAGATTGTTGATTCAAACCCAAATGCATGGATGCCTTCTCAGTTTGATAATGCTGCCAATGTAAATATTCACAGGGAAGCCACTGCACAGGAAATTGTAAAAGATTTCCCGGAAGGATTTGATTTTTTGATTACCGGGGTTGGCACGGGAGGTCATATTTCAGGTGTTGCTGAAATATTGAAAGAGAAATTTCCCAATGTCCGTGTTTTAGCCGTAGAACCAGCAAATTCACCGGTAATTGGAGGAGGAAAACCAGGCCCGCATCCGATACAGGGTATAGGCGCCGGTTTTATACCAAAAAACCTGCATGTAGAGGTTCTTGATGGTACAGTTCAGGTAACCAAAGAAGAGGCATTTGAATATGCTCAGCGGGCTGCAAAAGAAGAAGGCCTGTTCGGAGGGATATCATCAGGTGCTACATTGGCCGCGATTGCTAAAGAAATTCAAAATATTCCTGAAGGAAAAAGAATTATTGGTTTTAATTACGATACCGGGGAAAGGTACCTTTCCATTGATGGATTGTATTAGGTAAAAATCCAGTCAGATTGATTCATATCCGTATCCTTTTTTGGTTACGGATTTTTTTTGTTAATAACCTGAACATTCATGGATAAGCATTTTAAGATTAACAATTTCGTCAACATCTTTTATAAATACTTCAGTACGCTTAAATTTTATTTGTGAATTAATAAATG
>CAZAMT010000076.1:0-14665 GCA_964486145.1 uncultured Bacteroidales bacterium | reverse complement strand
GGTGTGCCAGTGCACATCCCGATTTGCAAATTATACTAGAAAAATGTATGAAAACAATAAGAAAATTATCGGGAATAACCAAAAGATTTTATTTAGCGCTCCAAGAATTATCGCATAATGAGCCTGATGTTGAAGGTATACTTTTTCAATTGTGTTCAGTTGTAGACTCAACAGCTAAATTATATTGTCCTAAATGTGGATCCAAAAAACGATTTATTGACTATATCGATAATCATCAAGAAGAGCTACTGAGATTAAGTTATGAATTTATTTTTCAAGTAGATGGATTTAAGAACTCGAATAATGGAAAATTTTATAAAATATCAGAGATCCTTTACAATATCAGATGTAGCAATTACCATGACCCCGAAGAACTTGAAAACATAATAGACTTAAGCTCAAAAATTGGAAAAATTGGATTTGATTCCATTGATATCAACGTAGCTCGGGGTTTGTTTTTACTATTATGGACAGACATGAAAAATAAAGATAGAATTAAACTTGAATACTTTAAAGATGCTAAATTTAAACATTTTAAATTAATGGATTTAATTGGAAATAGAGACTTAATAGGTAATAACTAAGCCCAACACGGCCTCATACCTTTTTTGGCAGGGGGATGATTTTTGGGGGACGCTACCTCGCTCCGGTTTTCTACCTCAGTGGATAGGATCTCACTCACGTGGGATAGCCAAACAAGGCATAGCCCGTGAACGTTGCGTGTCATTAAAAAAGACAGTCAAAAATTATATATAATCGCATAATAATTTTATATTTGATTTCAAATTAACAAACGTGAGACAAAAAAGAGTTCTTTTAAATACTTGGTAAAGAGGGATATGACAGATTACAGATTCGCTTGGAAATTGACAAAGGGGAGTTGAAAAACATAGTTGTTCAATATGAGAGTTTCATTGATAATAAATGCACAGCGATAGTAAGATATGATATTGAGCATGGATTCTTTCATCGAGATATGATGACACCGAAAGGTGAAAAAATTAAGACTCCAATAGAAATTCCTGATTTGGCTGACAAAATTCCGGACAATAGTGTGATCGAATTTGTTGAGAAGGATTTTGAAGTCAAGAAAAAAGCTATGGTATTAGTGACAAATAATGAAAAGGAATTTAATCGAGTTTCAGGATTAGAGATTGAAAACTGGACGAAAGAATAACAACGAAACGCCTAATGAGAATAAACTGAACTGCAAAAGCAAAACTAACGAATACTACCAGTGTTGTATAACCAGGCGGCGTTTCACCAATGATTTTCATTATTAAAGAATAAACACCTACAACTAAAGAGAATAATGCAAATATAATATTTACGATTAATCCTGAATACAATAATTATCTCAGATAACTTGTCCGACAATTGGCGGATGGTCTGTTTCATCACAAAAAATAATTAACAATGAAAATCAAAACTGGATTTTTAGACGGAAATAACATTTCGAAAACTTCCATTCTGTTGCTGACGACTGTTTTTCTGTTTATACATTTTAATCAGAAAAGGTACTTATCAAAAAATGAGGTTATTCAATGGGATGCCATTTCCTATTACGCTTATTTACCCGCCTTTTTTATTTATGATGATATTACTTTAGAATTTGTAAAACAAAAAAGAACCGAAAAATATCGTATTTGGTATGATAAAACAGAAGATGGGAAACGCTTTTTACGTTATACCATGGGAATGGCTATTCTGTATTCTCCCTTTTTTTTTCTCGGTCACATTTCTGCTCATCTATTCGATTATAGCCCTTGGGGATATTCTATTCCATATAAATTCTTTCTCCAACTGGGGTGTATCATCTATGTTATTATTGGTTTGATTTTTCTTAGGAAAATTCTATTGCGATATTTTTCTGATACGGTAACATCCATTGCTTTAATTGCTATCGTTTTAGGAACTAACTTACTATATTATTCCACAATAGAAAATACAATGCCTCATGCGTATAATTTTACATTAATAACAATATTTCTTTACCTCACCATCCGCTGGCATGAAAAAACAACTGTAAAGAACAGCATTTTAATAGGTTTGGTAACAGGATTAATTATTTTGGTCAGACCAATAGATGGACTTATTATATTGTTTTTTATTTTTTACGATATATTTAACAAGTATTCAGTTATTGGAAAAATTAAGTACTTTCTGAATAATAATATTTATTTACTAATCATAATAGGAATAACAATTACGATGCTATTTCCTCAGTTTTTATATTGGAAAACAGTTACAGGAAAATGGTTTTTCTATACATATGGCGTTTCCGGTGGGAATTTCTACTTTGATAATCCCCAAATCATCAATGGTCTGTTCAGTTATCGAAAAGGTTTGTTGCTCTACGTGCCAGTAATGTCAATTGCCATAATTGGGATTCCGTTATTATACAAATGGAACCGTAAATTTTTCGGAGCAATTGCAATATTTTTTGTTGTTTTAATTTACATCATATTTTCATGGTGGAGTTGGTGGTATGGAGGGGGATTCGGTATACGATCATTGATTGAATTTTATCCGGTACTAACCATTCCCTTGGCTTATATGATTCATTGGATGCTGCATCAAATACATCGGATCCCAAATTTAGCTTTATTAATCGTGTTTGTCTTTTTTGTGTTTACGGGCTTTTTTCACAATCTGCAATATCGTTATGGCGTAATACATTATGATTCAATGACAAAGGAAGTTTATTGGGATAGTTTTATGCGTTTAAAAAAACCCCCCAATTACTGGAAAAGATTATGTAAACCAGATTATGAACTGGCCAGAAAAGGTATTTACAAATGCAACCCGTTAAAATAACCTTACAAATTTCACATCCTAAAGTAATGTAATATATTTGCCGAAAAGTTAATAAATGTCAAACAATCTATCCATCATCATACCCGTCTACAACGAGAAAAATGCCATTTTGCCCACCATTGATCATGTCCTGGAAATCATGAATGTATCGGACATTAAATTTGAAATTGTTATCGTAAATGATGGTTCAACGGATGGTACCGGTGACATTCTCCAACAACGAAAAGCAAAGGTCCGAATCATTCAACATACGGTAAACAGAGGATATGGCGCTTCTATAAAGACCGGTATCCGCCATGCCACATATGAGAACATTGCCATTACCGATGCCGATGGCACCTATCCCAATGAGCGCATTCCCGAGCTATTCAAAGACCTGGAAGAACATGACATGGTTATTGGCGCCCGTTCATTCAGTAAATTGCCTGCTAAAACAAAACCAGCCAAATGGGTGATCAACAAACTGGCCAATTACATTGCCAAAGAACGTATTCCGGATATCAATTCAGGCCTGCGGCTGTTTAAAAAAGCTGCTTTTGAACCGTTTCTTCCGATTATTCCCAATGGTTTTTCGCTCACAACAACCATTACCCTGGGGATGGTCACCGGAGGTTTTGACGTGAAATTTATACCTGTCGAGTATTTTGAACGCGAAGGGAAATCAAAAATAAAACCCGTCAAAGATACCTTGCGATTCTTGAAGCTATTGTTGAAAATCGGATTGTATATTGCACCTTTAAAAATTTTTATTCCTTTTGGTATCGGGGTGTTCATCCTCGGTTTGGCCTGGGGAGCGTTTTCATGGTTTTACTTAGATAAATTTGCTGATGCCAGTACCATTATTATCTTAATGACCTCCCTCCAGGTAATGCTTCTCGCGCTTATTGCCGAACTCATTAATCACCGTACCCCAAGTTTCTATAAAAAGTTTAACCACGATAAACAGACATAACCGATGATTCCCTTTAGAAACCTAAAAAAGGAAGTGGTTGACCAGGGATTATGTACACATTGCGGAGCGTGCATTTCCCTGTCCCGGGGTGCATTGTCATCAACGACCACTCCCGATGGATTGGTTCCTGATGGTCGCGAAGATGCATTGCTTGAGGAATCGGTTTTTAACGCGTGCCCTGGCAAAGGACTGGATTATCCGTCTTTAAACCAACATGTTTTCGGAAAATTGCCCGCTAACTGGCTCATTGGTAATTACGAAAACACGTACATCGGTTATTCCTCTGATGACTTTATTCGCAGAGCAGGCGCTTCGGCGGGTGTGATAACAGGGGTGTTGATTCATCTGTTGGAATCGGGCAGTATTGATGGTGTAGTTGCATCCCGGCTGAACCCGGAGATTCCTTATCAACCGGAACCGGTTATTGCCGTCACTAAGGAAGAAATCATCGCGTGTGCCCAAAGCATTTACCAACCTGTTCCCGTGAACCTTATCCTTGAAAAAACGGAAAATTTTAACGGAAAACTGGCATTCACGGGACTACCTGACCATGTGGCATGCATCCGGCAATTGCAGGTATCAGGCCATCCGTCGGTAAAAAACATTTCATTTATTATCGGACCTTATGTTGGCATTAACATGCAGCAGGCTTCACTGAATAGTTTTATGCGCTCCAATGGAATGAAGGCGATGAATGAAATCACGAAACTCGATTACAGGGCCGGAGAATGGCCGGGCTACCTGCAAATTGAAACCAAAAGCGGTAAAACCTTGAAAGCTGAAAAGTTTTACTACAACTACCTGCTTCCATTTTTTGTTACCAATCATTCCCTGCTGTCAGTTGATTTTTCAAATGAACTGACAGATATCTCCGTTGGAGATGCATGGCATCCAAAATATGAAAAAGAAGGCAAAGGATTTTCTGTTGTTATTTCACGAACCGGTAGAGGCAGAAAAGTATTGATGCAAATGCAACAGAAATCATTGCTGCATCTCGACGAAATAAAAGTTGAAGAAGCCCTTAACATGCACGGCCATATGTTCGATTTTAAGAAACGGGGATCGTTTATCCGTGCAAGGTGGCGCAAATTTTCAGGAAAAAATTCACCGGATTACGGGTATGTCCCCAAAAAGATTACCTTTAGCAGGTATCTGGTGGAAATGGTGATTTCCGGGGTTTTCCTGGTATGCCGCACAAAACCGGCCCGTTTTATTGTACAACACATTCCGATCAAAATCCTGGGGTTGGTTTTTAACAGCACACGGAAAAGCTGGAAACAATTATCAAAACCCACCAAGCGCAAAGGATTGTTAAATGCATCTTTCAGAATCACGGATCATGGCAGATAAACAATACTATTTTACGTTAAAAGGAATATTCAAACGTATCCGGGAAGAATACCGGTATTACACCAAACGGCCCTGGTCATTGCAGGAAGTTGGTGAATTTTGGGATACCGTTGAAGATTACGATGAGGTAAACGAGCAATTATACACCTATTTCCGGCGGTTTACAAATTCTTATAAACTGTGCGAAGATTTGCTCGACCGCGAAGACTACCGCATGCTGGACATCCAGGCACGCAGCGGCAAAGGAACACTTTACTGGTATGAAAAGGGACGGATTAGTGAAGGCATCTGCTGCGATTTTTCCGATTATCTCGCCGAACTGGCAACGCGCAGGTTAAAAGACACCGGTTTAAGTTTTAAAAGCATCAGGGTACTGGATTTTCCTTTGCCTTTCAATGATAACTCCTTCAACCTGGTATGCAGCTACGAAACCATCGAACACGTGTATAATTATAAAACTTTTGTACATGAACTGGCGCGTGTATTAACCAATGACGGACTGATGATCATCACCTGTCCGAATGTGGCATGGGAATGGGTGCACTGGCTGACTGCCATCATCAACATTAACCACAGTGAGGGGCCGCACCGGTTCCTGCGAAGAAAAATATTAATCCGGGCATTTAAAAAAGCCGGTTTGAATGTTCTTCGGGAAAACTCTACCATCTTACTACCCTTCAACAATAAACTCTCCATTGGCATTGACCGGTTTCTTGAAAAAAACCTCCCGGAGTTTATCAAACGTTGGTTTGCGCTACGCCGGACATTCATACTAAAAAAGGCCGGATAACATGAAAAAAAAATGGCTTCTACAGCTTTTGGGCATTGCTTTATTTATCTATATCTTATTGTCTGTAGATTTACATATGTTGTTGCAACAGCTTCAAAAAATTAACATTGGCTGGTTGATTTTTGCATCCATTGTATTAACAGGTGTTTACCTGCTAAAATCCCTACGCTGGAAAATTCTCCTGCAACGGCTAAGTATCCGTTATTCATATAAAAATTCACTTCTTGCATTTACAAGTGCAAACTTCATTGCCTTTGTTACACCCGGGAGGCTCGGAGAGGTGGCTAAATCCGTTTATGTTAAGAACGATGTTCATCAACCCATTTCATTTACTCTGCCCACGGTGATTCTCGATCGTATTTTTGATGTGTACACCCTGCTTTTTTTTGCCATGTATGGAATTTTAAAGTACGCGATCTTTGAATCATTCAATGTAACCACATACATCATCATCGGTTTATTGATTGTTATGCCTGTTGTCATGATAAACCATCGTTTTTTAATGTACCTGAATAAATTGATGGTCAACCGAAAATTATTTGAACCGGTACAGGTATATCTTCAAATGTTTATGAACGCTATCCGGCAATTCAATTTTATGGTCATTCTTACTGCGGAAGTAATCACATTATTGGCATATGGTGTATTGTTTATTGTAGCCTGGGGAATTGGTAAAAGCATGTCGCTTGATTTCACATTCATAGAATATGCCATGTTTATTTCTGTGGCCAACATAATGTCTTTTCTTCCAATATCCATTGCCGGACTGGGCACAAGGGAAGCTTCGCTGGTATTTCTGTTTGGTATTTTTGGCTTATCCTCCGAGGTAGCCGTGTTGTATGCAATGTTAATATTTGTAGTTTTTTATGTCATCGGTGGGCTGTTTGGATATATTTGTTTTACATTAAAGCCATTGGATTTAAAGGGATTACGATTAAAAAAGCAAAAAGAGTTTTAATTTGAATACATCAATGAACAGATGTCCAATTTTGAAGAAAGCCGGTGGATTATTGCTAACCATGATTATTTCCGGCATATTGGTTTATATTCTGTTTACGGCCTTGATAAAAAGCCCAAACAGCTATTTTTATTCTACCGAAGGTGACGGAATTCAACACTATTTTGCATTTATATATCACATCAAATACGACACTTCTTTTACCCAAACATCAGCAATAAATTATCCATATGGGGAATTGAGTACTTATGCCGGTAATATGCCGGCCATTTCGAATACTGTAAAGGCTTTAACAAAACTTTTTAATAATGTAAATGATCATACCGTTGCAATTTTTAATTTCTCTATTTTGTTCTCCATTGTATTCGCAAGCGGTGTTTTGTTTCTTATCTTTTTCGAGATAAACATTTCATATGTCCCTTCCATTTTATTTGCATTGGGAATAACATTTCTATCTCCTCAATTTGAAAGGTTGGGAGGACATCAGTCTTTGGCTTACATGTGTGCAGTTCCGCTGTTGCTTTATCTCTTATTGAGGTGGCACAAAAAAAGGCATATCCTCCACTCGATCATTATTGCTGTTATAGCATATTTCTTTGCAAAAATTCATGTCTATTACCTTGCAATGTTTATGTTTATTATTGGCTTTTACTGGATATTTCAACAAATCATGTTTGAAAACAAAAAATTCATTTCATTAAATATCCTTCATCTTCTGTTGCAAATGATATTGCCCATGGCAATCCTGATGATAGAAGCGGCCATACTGGACACTGTTCAGGATCGACCGACCAGGCCATATGGATTTTTGATTTACCGGGCATATCCACAAGGTGTTCTTTTGCCCATTTACGAACCATATGGCAATTGGCTGCGTGATTTAATCAACAGTAGATATGTTAAATGGGAAGGAGTAGCGTATGTTGGTCTGGTCTCTTCTATAGTCTTTTTCTTGTTCGTTTACAGGATTATTCAGCGAACCATTCGAAAAAAATTCAAATTGGCCTTTCAACTGACCAGTCATTCATATATTAATATTCTGTTTTGGACAGGCTTTGCCGGATTGTTATATTCATTTGGTTTACCTTATATCCTTGGGCTTGAATTTTTAGCAGATTATATTGGGCCACTTAGACAATTTCGTGCTATAGGCAGATTTGCATGGATCTTTTTTTACCTGATGAACATCACTACATTTTATTATGTATTTCAATTGTTAAAGAAGCAGACCAAATTGGTTTATTGGTTGGGTATCTCCATAATTTTATTCATCCTGGGGTATGATGCCTGGTTAAATGTCAGATCCGTTCCTGAAAAATATCAAACTACATTACCTGAGCTAACCGAAGCAGGGAATTGTGATGTGTGGTGCACAAACGAACGATCCATTGGCGAGGCCTACCAGGCAATTATTCCATTGCCATTTTATCAACAGGGACCTGAGAATATCGGGAAAACTTCATTATGTAGCAGTAAACGAAACTCATTTGTTCTTTCCTTAAAAACCTCCCTCCCGTTGGTTGCAATCAGTGCAGGGCGAACGTCATTGCACCAGGGAATCAATAACCTGCAACTTGTTCAGGAGCCATACCATACGTATGAAATACTCAATGAATTGCCAAATAACAAACCTTTTTTACTGGTTGTTGATACGTGTAAAAAGCTAACAAACCCGGAGCAAAACCTGCTGGATCATGCTGAGTTTATCCACAAAACTAAATGTTGCTCATTTTATTCATTACCTGTTGATACGTTGCGAAATCTGCCTATGGAGGCACTGAAAGAAAAAATATCAAACACAAAAAATGATAAAGCGTTTACGGACATTGCAATTACTAATGATAATATTATCTTTCAAACCTATGATCACCTTGCTGAGGATATTTCTTACAGAGGTCCCGGTTCAAAATCGATTACCTTTAGGAAGAATGATACAATTTTCAATGATCGGGTAAATAAAAAAGATACAAGTTTTATTGCAAGTTTTTGGTATTATCCTGCAAATAAAGACCTCTATCCCAGAATGCGATTAAATGTTCGTTTAAAAGACGAGGATGATGAAACTTATCATAAAATTGAAGACCCCATTTTCAATCACATCAAAATATTTGATGGTTCATGGGCTTTGGTTGAGTTTAAAATTATTTTAAAAAACCGTAACGATTCAGTTACCATTTCATTGGAAAACCGACTTGTCCGAAATCCGGTTGTTTCAATTGATCAATTTATGATTAGACCAGAAAACCAGGATATAGTACAAATAAAATATAGCCAGATTATGATAAATAACCGGTATTACAGAACAACAAATTCATATTTTTTACAAAATTTTAATCATATTTGCAATGCTTATAAGGAAGAAAAATGATCCATACCAAATCTAAAAAATATCTAATCTATTCTGTCTTTTTATTTCTTTTAGTTTTAACGTTATATCCGGTACTTTTTCTAAAGTACTTTCCAAGCATGGACGGTGCACCACACATGTACAACGCAAACCTGTTACTGGAAATGATGCGAGGGAATGGGTTTATTCAAATGTTTTATGATTATAATAATTCGAAAATTACGAATTGGAGTGATCACTTACTTCTGGCCACCCTATTTTCTTTTTTACCTGCATGGTTATCCGAAAAAATATTCTTGACTGTGCTTGCAGCATTTATTCCTGTAAGTATGCTGCTGATAATACCAAAAGAAAAACGATTGTCTTCGATTTGGTTGCTGGCTTTTGCCCTACCCTTTATTTATAATTTTTTGTTTTTACTCGGGTTCTGGAATTATCACATAGCGCTTGTAATGGTTTTCATTATTTATGGTCAATTGTATAAATCCGATTTTCAAATCATAGGAAAAACGATGCTCATTTTCCTTACAATAATGGTCTTTCTTTTATATTTCACACATGCATTGGTATTCGGAATATTTTGTCTTAGTTATTTGATTATATTTTGGTTTTCAATCATTAAAAATCAATTCTATAAAAAACAAAACCGGAGTTTATTACTGAGAGATTTAATCGGAAGCAGTATTGTATTCTTTATTCCTGCCATATTCGCATTTCGCGATTTTATTGGTGGAGATAAAGCCTTAAAAATAAGCGGATTGGAGTTTATGCCTTTTTCAGAAGTTATGAAGCAATTGTTTCATATTCGACCCTTAATTTATTTTAATTATACGACTGAATCAAAGGTTACCATTTGGTTCTTTTTTATTTTTCTTACAATATTCACTATTATAGTTTTCAATAGAATTAAGACATATAAGTTGGTTCGAAAACCATTTAAAAAAAGTGATGTTTTCTTGTTGATTAGCGGTTTATTACTGGTTATTTATTTATTTATCCCCAATGCGGTTAAACCGCTGGTGGGTTTTTTAAAAGTTCGAATTGCCGTTCCAATGTTTTTATTTTTTATTCTTTGGATAGCGTTACAAAAAATAAAAATGAATTTTGCAATTCCCGCTGCTATTATCGGATTATTACTACATTTTTGGCTTGTAAACTATTATACCAAAACGATTAAAAGAGATTTTATTGGTAACATTGATGAATTAAACAAAATTAGTGGATATATCAAGCCGAATTCCACGGTTTTACCGGTAATAAAGCATGTTTACTGGCCAAAAAACCATTTCTCCAACTACCTCGGTACAGACAAACCGCTGGTTATTTTGGAAAATTACGAAGCATCTTCCGGTTCATTTCCTTTAACCTGGAACGACCAAATGCCACAACTCTATCTCGGTTCCAAAGCGCTTCGAAAAAGTTGCCGGTTTGCTGTAGAAGCTGAAAATCCGCAAGGCAGGTACATCATCGACTACATTTTTATTTATAATTATAAACACGAGAAAGCTTCCAAATGCCTGGAAGAATACAGAAATGTTATTCAGGAAGAATATGAGGAAGTCAATACAGGTTCAGAGCGACATAAACTTTTAAAATACAAAGGAATATGAGCAATATTTTAGGTTTTACCAGAAAATATAGTTTGCTATTGTTTGTTTTTACGTTACTTATCATATCCTTTTATTACAATTACCACAACATATTAACCATGAGACCGGTAGGCATCCATCAATGGAGAAACACCATCAGTGCTGCTTATGCCCAAAACTATTACCATGAAGGAGATTTTTTTCATCCCCGTACCCACGGGCTCCTTGCCGAAGAAGGGACTTCTGACGTTGCTGTTTCGGAGTTTCCGGTTATGTATTTTGTCATTGCACAACTTTACAAATTATTTGGATTCAATGAAGCCATTTACCGGCTGGTAAATGTACTCATCGGGTTTGCAGGCCTCTTTTTTCTTTACCTGTTTTGCCGTAAAAATCTGGGGAATCATCTTTTAAGCTTTGTTATTCCATTGTTTGTTTTTACCTCACCGGTATATGTTTTTTATACAAACAATTTTATTACCGATGCCACGGCTTTAAGCCTTGCACTTATTGGTTTATACTATTTAGGGCAATACTACCATAAGCAGGATCCGGAAAATTTTGGCTGGTTTTTGTTTTGGCTTGCTATGGCCGGGCTTTTTAAAACTCCTTCACTGCTCATTTACTTCGCGGTGCTTGCAATTCTTGTTATACAACATATTTTCAAAAGACTTGAAATGTTACCAAACAGACACCTTCAACGAAACTATGTATGGTTTTTGTTGAGTTTTATCATCATAGCTGCCTGGTATACTTATGCCAAAATCTATACAGATGCCCATGGTGGTGGTGTTTCGGCTGTGGAAATACGTCCTTTCTGGATTATCAGTAACAAAACCATCGCTTTAACACTGGAAGCTATGAAAATGCGATTTTTAAACGGTAATTATCACCAGCCTGTATTTCTGGTAATTACATTGCTGTTGATTGTTTTGAATATCATCTTCATCAGGCGTTACAACCGGTTTTACTCGTTGCTTTTATTGTTCACCTTTTTTGGTGGAATTTCATTTACCGTATTGTTTTTTCGATCCATGCGACATCATGATTACTACCAGATCAATAACCTGATGATTGTTGTACTTGCTTTTATCAGCCTGGGTTTTTTCATAAAAAAGAACAAACACCATTGGTTTAAATCCTACTGGTTTAATGGAATTCTCGTGGCAGGTACGGTGTTTCTAATTGTTGAATGCAAAAAGTTTATTGATGTAAGATACAGCGATTATCACCATTACGCATCAAGTAAGAACATTTACAGGTATGGGAATATACGAGGCTACTTAGATTCACTAAGTATTTCAAGGTACGATACGGTATACGTCACTCCCGATCACAGCCTTGGAATTAACCTGTATTTAATGGATCAAAAAGGATACACGGATGTGATGGTACCTAAAGGTGACATAAAAAAGAAGATAGAATATGTTAAGGAGAAAAGTGCGAATTATGTGATTGTGGGTGATACATCGGAAGTAAATATCGATTTAATCACTCCTGAACTTGCCCGCAAGATAGGAGAGAAAAACGGTGTGTTTATATTTGAGTTTCATCACGATAATTAGAAATGCTTATGGAATTTGATTGCCTTTTACTCATTAAGTTGGGGTATAAACTGCTAAAATGAATACAAGGCGATTCGTGCGTTTTTAATTGGATATACCTCCTTCAACATACCCCAGCCCTACCCCCAACAAAATAGCTATTCCAAAACTAAGCAGGGTGCCAATCAATACGTATTCCGTCTTGGTAATGTCCGATTCTTTATAGCGGATGATGGATTTGGCTGCAATGAGAAAACCCACTGGTGCAAATTGATCAATCAGAATGAGTGTAAGTGAGATGACCCTTTCTGCATTGCCTATCAATTTACCGGCATTTGGAAGTTCCTTAGGCTCCCGCTTATCCGCAGTTTTCTTATATCCTTCAATAGGTGATCCGGATGGCAGATTAATGGCATACGCCTGAAATATTTCCTTGATCAGGATATTGGAAGGTTTGAGGCACAAAACATAGGAAAAAAGGATGGCCAGGTGATAGCAATTCAGAGGTATGGAAAACCACGGATTCAAAGGAAAATAAGCCGAATAGAAATACACGGCCGCAACAATAACCAACAGATGCAGAAATTGATCAATGAAAAAGATGTGCCTCCCGAACAGGTTTTTTCGTGCAACGGTTATTTTTTCAATGTGTTTTTTCAATGCATCAAGTAAAAAATGAAACCCCGTAATAAGCAATGAACCGAGTACAAACAGTGTTTGAAAGGATAGAAACCATGACAACAAAAAAACAATAAGGATGTGGTATTTCAGGTATTTCGACTTTCTGCCTTTTTTGTTTTTATGCCGGGCCCAATGCTCCGATTGAAAAACAAAGTCTGCCAAAACATGCGCAAATACCTGCAAAAGTAGTAGTTGGCAAATATTCATGAATTTGTTGGATTAGGTTTTAATAAATTTTCAAATCGCTGCACTGCTTTATTTATGGCATTCCACCCGGCGGCAGTAGAATGTTGATTGATGGTTGACTGTGATTTCTGAAGCATTTCAGCAATGACAAGTTCATCGTTGCCAAGTAATTTTAAGTAAACTAACTCGCTCTGCTTCGCTGTACATTTAGTAATCAAGGCATCCAGCAGGATCACCATCGTTTCAACTTCATTATTTATGGAGTCATCGGTTGTTTTAAAAAACAACGTTTGTTTGATGACCGATTTTTCTTTGTTATAGGTTTTTTGTTCCTGGATGATGCGACCTGAAATGTAAATAGCTTCTCCATCAATAATTCCTTTTTTCCGATCGAAACGGCTCAACTCACCCATACCAAGGGCAAGACGAATGCCGTGGTCAGTAAAATAACGAAATCGATGATCAGTTTCCCTGGCTTCATCTTGAGAAAATGTAATGGCTTTAATATATGTTTTTATGGTAAGCATCACACGCAATGCTTCATACGTTTCCGGAACATAGCATTCCAGGTGATCTCCTTTAATCATCCTGCTGTAGGTATCGAATTTTTTATGCAATAACCTAAGTAATGACGTAAGCTTAGATTCCAGTTTAATCTTTCCCTTATCATTGATGCTGGTAGATGCAATAATGTCACCGGAAATAACTGCTTGTAACATGATCCAACTTTATTTTATCGTGCTAAGATACGATAAAAATACATTATCGGCACATAATACGATAAATATATTTTATCGATGTAGAATACGATAATGAAAGCATCACAAAATGAACTATTTCTTTAAAAGCACATCTTTCTCTACTGATACCTTTGATCAATGTTTTTGCCTTCATAAAAAAACAAAGCGCTCTTTTCGAAAATAATTTTTTCTCTATTAATATTTCTACACCCTTGTAAAATACTTACTACTGCACTATTTTCGTTACATAATAAAAAAACATGCAAAAACTCGTTATTATATGGTTTGTTTTGTTTGCGTTTGGGGTAAATTCTCTGCAAGCGCAAAACAAATCCCGGTATGATACGGCCTGGCTGGAGTATCATTCTGCGCAAAGGGCAACGTTATATTCGGCGGTGCTTCCCGGATTGGGACAGGCCTACAACCACCATTACTGGAAAGTACCTATCGTGTATGCCGGGTTTGGTGTCATCGTATATTTTATCGACTTCAATACCCGAAAATATCATGATTATCGCGACGGTTATTACAACCTTGCAAACAATACCGGCGATGAATCATACAAGGAGTTGCCAGTTTACCCTCCCGTAAATCTTGGGTATACCAAGGAAGATATATTAACTATTTTTCAGGATTATCGCGATTATTTTCGCCGGTGGCGTGAGATCAGCATCCTGAGTTTTGTGGGATTCTATCTATTGAATATCATTG
>CAZAMT010000075.1:0-14717 GCA_964486145.1 uncultured Bacteroidales bacterium | reverse complement strand
ACTACAATTGATATACATGAAACAGACCATGTCTGAGATAATTACTGAGGCACACACGACCATGATTGAAATGAGTGCCAAATTTCAGGTTTGGTCACAATTTTTAAACACATGAAACAAAGAAATATTTCTGTTTTCTTCAACAATACAAAATGCTGTTTTGCTCTTTTTGTTTTCACGGTCATTTTTGTTGCTATTCCCGCACATCTGCAATCGCAAATTCAAAAGAAACCAAACATTATCCTGATTACTGCACACGATTTAGGACAGCATCTGAATTGTTACGGGGTTGACAGGATACGAACAACCAATATTGATCATTTAACAAAAAAATGACTACTTCAAAAATTTTAATTGTTTTAATCTCTTTGATTGTTCTTTTTTCTTGCATGAATGAAGAAAAGTCAATTACAGATTCGCATTATTTACAGGAAGGATTCCTTAACCCACCCATAGACGCCCGTCCAAAAGCATTATGGTGCTGGGTAGATGGTAATTTCGACAAAGACGAGATCACCAGGGAACTAAAAGAAGCGAAAGCCAAAGGCATGGCCGGGTTCGATATTTGGGATGTTTGGCATGTAGTTGACGAAACCAACATAATGCCTGAAGGGCCAGCTTTTATGAGTGAGCCTTACACCGAAGCCATTGCGCATGCTATCGAAGAAGCAACCCGTCAGGATATGGAACTTGGAGTGATTATTTCAAGTGGTTGGAATGCCGGTGGTAGCTGGGTTAAACCTGAACATGCCACCATGGGTTTGTTCCGCTCCAAAATAATAGCATCTGGCCCATCCGAATTAAATAAATCGCTCCCATTTCCCGAACTACCCGAAGAATACGGAAGGTGGGGGCCTGCACTTATTGAAAAAGACAGTGACGGATTACCCGTTTTTTATAAGGATATTGCAGTTGTGGCTGTCCCGTTAGGAAAAGATAAACTAGAACCTGAGCAGGTTATCAGTCTGGCAGATAAAATGAGCACGGACGGAACCTTAACATGGGAAGTTCCGGATGGTACATGGGAAATCACCCGCTATGTGTGCACAAATACCGGCCAGCCGATGATTGCACATACTCCAAATTCTGCCGGACCCATGCTTGATCATTTCAATCCTGAAGCAACGAAAGCGCACATCGATTATTTTGCAGAAAAACTATTAGCGAAGCTTGGAACATTCGAGAATAAGGCATTGCGTTATTTCTACACCGATTCGTATGAGGTTCGCGGCGATTTGTGGACACCAAAGATGGCTAAAGAGTTTGAAAGCAGGGTTGGTTATAGTATGATACCCTATTTGCCTGTCTTTGATGGAAAAATAATTACGAATAAGGAAATCACCGGTCGGTTTTTATTCGATTATAAGAAAGTACTATCCGACCTGATTATCGAAGGGCATTACGCCAAAGCCTCGGAAGTCTGCAAAGATTACGGGTTGGTTTTTTCTGCAGAAGCAGGCGGGCCGGGTCCGCCGGTGCATAACTGTCCGTTCGAATCAGTAAAATCCTCCGGTTCAGTTGATATTCCCAGAGGAGAATTTTGGCATAACCGCAATGACAGACCGGGAAGATCAGCAGATTTGGTACAAATCATTAAAGGGGTTGCATCTGCTACACATTTGTACAACAGGAAATACGTGGAAGCAGAGGCGTTTACAAGTGTTCAGCTTTGGCAGGAAAGCCCCGGGGATCTAAAACCAACGGTCGACCGTTTTTTCTGCGAAGGATTGAACCGCGTTGTCTTTCATACCTGGCCGCACACACCTCCGGAAGCAGGATTGCCTGGTTGGAACTATTCATTTGGCACCCAGATAGGTGAAACCCGGATTTGGTGGCCGAAAGCAAAGCCCTTTATGGATTACCTTTCAAGGTGCAGCTTCCTGCTTCAGGAAGGAAACTTTGTTGGTGATGTACTGTATTACTATGGTGACCGGGCACCCAATTTCCCCGGAGTTAAAAAAATCGATCCTTCTCTTGGTTTTGGCTTTGATTACGATGTAACCAATACAGAAATTCTTCTTCAGTTAGAAATAAAAAACGGGAAACTAACACTACCCCATGGGCAGGAATACGAAGTACTTATATTACCTGATGACCAAAGCATGAACCCCGAAGTTCTGGAAAAGCTTCGCGCAATGGTTGAAAATGGTGCAACAGTTATCGGGAAGAAACCGGTGAAAAGTTACAGTCTGAGCAATTTTAAAGAGAATGATCAACGCATCAGAAATATGGCCAAAAGCTTATGGGGGGATGTTGATAGTGTAAATATTCAGGAAAGAAAAGTTGGAAAAGGAAAAATCGTATGGGGCAAATCAATTAGACAGGTACTTGCAGATAAAGGCGTTGGCCCTGACGTTTCACTTTCACGTAACATTGACTCCACAGATATAGATTTTATTCATCGCAAAATGAAAAATGGCGAAGAAATTTACTTCCTGAGAAATAAAAAAGATCGAAGCATCCGTTTTGAAGCAAGTTTCAGGGTAAAAAACCTTCAACCCGAAAAATGGGATCCTTATTCCGGAAAAATCACTGACCAGCGAATACTTGCACCTGAATCCGGATATATTCGTATTCCTGTCGACCTTGAACCTTTTGGTTCGATGTTTTACGTGTTCAGGAAACCCGTTAAAAATGTATATTACAATAAGGTTTTACAGGGTGGCAACCTCGTATTTCCATCAAAAGAAACTCCCATTGAATTCGATACAGACAAAGCGTTCACACTCATATCAAACAAAAACGACAAATTAAAAATCCCTGCAGCCAGTAGAAAAAATCAAATCATCCAGGGACCCTGGATGATTACATTTACCGATCCATGGGATGTTACCTTCACGGAACGCACTGACAGCCTGTTTTTATGGCCGAAGCACAACAGGCATGAGATTAAATACTTCTCCGGTATTGCCTCTTATGAGAACAGTTTCAATCTAACAAACATAGACACAGCAGAACAAAAAGTATTTCTTGATTTAGGTGATGTAAAGGAATTGGCGGATGTGTACATTAATGGCAAACAGGTAGCCGTTATTTGGAAATCCCCGTTTGTAGTGGAAATTACAGATTTTATCCTAAACGGAACAAACAACCTGCGCATTGAAGTGGCTAACTTGTGGCCTAACAGAATGATTGGGGACTTTCAACTACCACCTGGCCAACGAAAAGTCAAATCCAATGTAGTTAGGATGCCCAATGGTTGGTCTATTCCACTCGAAAATTTACCAAATGAAGAATACGGATTACTGCCATCGGGGTTATCAGGCCCTGTTATCCTTTCATTTACAACAAAAATTAATGCTTTATGAATATATTCTCCACCTCATTTGATTGCATATCATTCCTCAGGTTCTTCAATGTCTTTAAGAAAAAAAGTAAAACCATGCATATGAAAAAAACATCAAATCTCTTTATTAAATTTCTTTCAGTTGGATTATTCCTGCTTACCCTTGCATCTTGCAGCTCAAAAGAAAAAATTGAAAAAAGGCCCAACATTCTTTTTGCACTTGCTGATGATATATCATATCCGCACATGGGTGCATATGGCGCCGATTGGATTAAAACTCCTGCATTTGACAGGGTGGCCCGCGAAGGTATCCTGTTCAGCAATGCCTATGTTCCCAATTCTAAATGTTCACCATCCAGGGCAAACATTTTAACCGGCCGCAATTCCTGGCAGCTCGAACAGGGTGCCAATCATATTGTACACTGGCCTACCAAATATAAAACATATACAGATGTTCTAATGGAAAATGGTTATCATGTTGGCTTTACCGCCAAAGGTTACGATCCATATGTAAATGGTGTAAGGACTTCAATTTGTGGTCCGGGCTATAATGAGTATGAAAAAGAATCCCCAACCAAATACATCTTTAATTTTGACTATCTCAGAAATTTTAAGGATTTTTTGTCAGACAGGGAGCAAGGCCAACCATTTTGTTTTTGGTACACAAGTCTCGAACCGCACCGCCGGTATGAATTCATGTCGGGTTCTCGACTCGGTGGCAAAAAACCTGCCGATGTAGATCATGTGCCGGGCTTTTGGCCGGATAACGATACAGTGCGCCACGATATGCTGGATTACGCGTTTGAAATTGAATATTTCGACCAGGAATTGCAAAAAATGCTTGCCGAACTCGAGGAATTAGGAGAATTAGACAACACCCTGGTCATTGTTACTTCTGACAATGGTATGCCCTTCCCACGTGTAAAAGGACAGGCCTATGAATATTCCGTTCATCTACCACTGGCGATCATGTGGCCGGATGGCATAAAAAATCCCGGCAGGGTTGTTAAAGATTATGTGAGTTTCATCGATTTTGCACCTACCTTTCTTGAACTTGCAAATATAAAGCAAGAAGAAAGTGGCATGCTCCCAATAACAGGCAAAAGCCTTACTGATATTTTTTATTCAGGTAAAGATGGAATTGTTAATCCGGAAAGAAATTTTGCCTTGTTTGGTAAAGAAAGACATGATATTGGCCGTCCTCACGACTGGGGCTATCCAATACGGGGCATCGTAAAAGACAATTACATCTATCTGCACAATTTCAAAACCGACCGCTGGCCTTCCGGCAACCCTGAAACGGGATATCTGAATTGCGATGGCGGAGCAACCAAAACACAGATTCTCAACCTTTTCAGGAATGGCGAAAATTCCACTTACTGGGAGTTGTGTTTTGGAAAACGGCCGCAGGAAGAGCTGTACGATTTGCGCAACGATCCCGAAAACATCAACAATCTGGCTGAGAATCCGGATTTTGCCGAAATTAAGCAGTTGATGAAAAACGAATTGTTTGGCAGGCTGGAGGAAGAAGGTGACCCGCGCATGTTTGGCAACGGCGATGTTTTTGACAACTATGTTTACGGCGATGATAGAGGCCGCAATTTCTACGAACGGTTTATGGCCAACGATTCAACCGTCAACTGGGGTTGGGTGAATCCGGGTGATTTTGAAAAGGCTCCATTAGATTAACGTTCAAAACTGAAATTATGAATAATCGGAAATATTTAATATTCATCACACTCCTGATGTTCATTGTAACATCATTTATGTCTTCCCTGCTTGCACAGAAAATCAATATCGTTTGGTTGGATGAGTTGGATGTCACAAAAATAATACAGGACAGAAGTAAACCACATGCTAAATTAAATACGCGTGGAGGCCCAATATCCCTGGGAGGCAAAATATATGAAAGGGGTGTTGGAACACATGCAACAGGTGATATCATCGACAGTTGGGGATCAGTATATTCCATCGTGCAACAAATGGCGCAATGGCCAACATATTCCTGTCCCGGCAACTGGAATGATGCCGATATGCTGGTTGTCGGCTGGATGGGTGGATGGCATGGTGAACCCCATGCATCGCGACTCACCCCTTCTGAGCAATACACACACATCAGTTTATGGGCCATGTTTGCTTCACCATTACTCCTGGGATGCGATGTGAATAAACTGGATGATTTTACACTAAACCTGCTTACCAATGACGAGGTAATAGCTATTAACCAGGATCCCCTCGGGCAAGGCGCTGAACGGATTTTCCAGGATGGCCTGATTGAAATCTGGAAAAAAGACCTGGCAGACGGAAGCCTTGCCGTGGCCCTCTGCAACTTTAAATTGCATCCCACAAATATACGTATTGACTGGGACCTCATCAATCTTAACAGTGAATGCACCGTTAGGGATGTCTGGAGACAAAAAAATCTTGGAAAATATGACAACCATTTTTCAGGAAATGTAACCGGCCATGGAACCCTGTTATTAAAAATAATTAAAACAGATGAATTTAGAACGCCTCAATTGGCTCCGGAATGGAATTTCATGAATAACCCGGATTCATCGCTTTGGGAACTGAATAACCAAAAAGGTGTTCTCATCCTGAATGGAAATCAAAACAATCTGGATAGTCTTAAACAAAAAGCGCTCATCCTGCAAAGGCAAAAGAATTACTTTTTTGAGGTAGAAACCAAATTATCATTCAGTCCCGGGAGCGAAAATCATGAAGCGGGAATAACTGCTTTTATGGCACGAGATTATCACTATGACTTTTTTGTAACTAAAAGAAAAGATAAAAAGGTAGTGGTTGTCCGCCGCAAAATAGATGACATTAATTTTGAAGAAATAACCGTTCCGGTAAAAAATCAATCCATAAGCTTAAAAATCAGCGGCGACCCCTGGCAATATAAATTTAGCTTCCAGGATGGAGATACCTTAAAGGAATTGATAACCCTTAAAAACTGGTTTATTACAATTCATACCGTTGGCGAATATTATACGGGCTTTACAGGTATGTACCTTGGCTTATTTGTTATAGGATATGGAAATCATGCAGAATTTGATTATTTTTCATATCGCGAAATTCCGAATGATCTAAAAAAATTCAGGATTGCAAAATTCTGGAAAGAAATAAAATAAAACGAATCATTTTAACAAATCATCTATGACATCTTTCATACCAATAAAAACACTCTTGTTTTCCCTAATTGCAACAAATCTTTTGATGATGTCCTGTCAAGACCAAACAAAATCTTTAGAGGACAACAGCCAGGTACAGGGTTGGAATATCCTGTCGAATCAGGAAGAAATGGCTCAAATGGTTATTCAACGGGCAAAAGAATATCATGTTAACCATCTTCAGTTATCGCATCAGATTGTAATGGATCTAAGGCATGTAAAAAAAGAAGAAACGGCAAATCTGGTGAACAGACTCACGGAAAAAGCACATCATGCAGGGATTAAGGAAATATGCATATGGGATCATGCTTTGTATCCGCTTGATTACTATCCCGATGTATTCAAAACAGGGCCTGACAGCCTGATAAATCTGGATAATCCTGAATTTTGGGACTGGATAAAAAATGATTACCGGAATATGCTTGACCTTGTTCCGGAGATTGATGGAATTATACTAACTTTTATTGAAACCGGTGCACACGTGGAAGATCAGTTTTCTGAAGTAATGAAAACAGAGGAAGAAAAACTGGCTGCCATGGTCGATACTCTGGCATCGGTTATCATTGACGAAAGGGGCATGAATTTGTATGTAAGGACGTTTGTATACAACAAAGCCGAATTATCAAGCATGCTAAAATGCATCAATATGGTGAAAAACCCGAAACTGCGGGTAATGACAAAAGAGGTTCCGCATGACTTTTTCCTTACCCACCCGGTATCGGAATTTGTCGGACAAATAAGATTTCCAACCATTATTGAATTTGATGCTGCCCATGAGTATAACGGACAGGGCATCATAACAAGCATGTTTCCCGGTCTGCATATGGAACGCTGGCGGTATTACCGGAAACTTCCCAATGTTATCGGTTATGTTGCCCGTACCGATCGCTTCAACAACACCTCCATTCTACAGAATCCGGCAGAAATTAACTTATTTGCTTTGGAAAAATTGGTCAATTCAGAAACGGATATACCGACAGATACGGTTATCAAAGAATTTATTGAAATAAGCTATGGTAGCAAAACCATACCCATGCTCCTCCCCGCTTTTAAAATGGCACCGGAGATTGTTCAATCAACATTTTATACGCTGGGGCTGAACATTAATTCGCACTCCAGGTTGCAATATAACGACAACTCTTCGTACCAGCGCCATGTATCCGGAAAATGGTTCGAAGACCCAATGGTTAGAATAGGCCATGATGTGAATAAAGACTTTCATTACTGGAAAGATGTCGTCAATCATCTGGCCCCGGCCGCATACAAAAGACCGGAAAAAACTCAACTTGCACGGGAAAGCCAATGGGTCATCGACAGCGCATGGCTTGATTCTGTTGAATTAATGAATCAAACCTATCTGGATTATATCCTGACCGAAAAAGAGTTTGGTGTTCATACCGCGCGCGAGGCCCTTCATCTAATAAGACAAGCTGAGGAATTTGTCGACTCCCAAACCAGGTATGATACACTTTTACACGTATTTGAGCGCACCCTTTTAACATCAAAATTATATGAAGCAACGGCAAAACTGTTTTTCGGTTTCAGGGTACTGGCTTCCGGTAATGAACAAGACACGAAGTATGTTTCAGGTATTATTGATGATGGTTTAAAAGAAACATACAACGTGTGCATGGAAATGAAGGCATACCCGTACAAAGGCCCGGTTGGCCAGTTTAGGTGGGAAGAAGATATATACCGGGGACTAGCCTGTTACAATGCTGTGAAGTCACGGAAAAACGATGAATACCACATCCGGTTTTTCCCTTATTTCAGGTTTGGCAGGATGCAGGAGGAAGAAAAAATAAAAATATGGAATGATGCAATCAATAACTAAAAATAAAACGATGGATAACAGAAGAGACTTCATTAAAAAATCTGCTTTCACAACCGCGGGAATAGGCATTATTCCCGGATTGGCATGGTCAAAAACAAAGATAGCCCCCAGCGATCAGATCAATGTCGGGCTGATTGGTTGCCGGAGCAAAGGTTTCCAGATATTGGATTATCATCTTCAAAATGAAGGGGTCAATTGTTTGGGAATGTGCGATGTTGATCAAAACATCCTTGATGAGCGGGCTTCGGAAATCAGGTCAAAATATGATCAAAAACCTAAACTTTATGGCGATTTCAGAAAAATGCTGGAAGACAAGGACATTGATGTGGTGATTGTCGGCACCCCGGATCACTGGCATTGCCTTCCTACCGTTTATGCCTGCGAAGCCGGAAAAGATGTGTATGTGGAAAAACCCCTTGCCAATACCATCGAAGAATGCAACATTATGGTAAAAGCTGCCAGAAAGTACAACAGGGTGGTTCAGGTTGGTCAGCAACAGCGGAGCGGTCACGTTTGGCTCGGTGTTATGGATTTTATCAAATCGGGCAAACTGGGCACCCTGCGAAAAGTAAATATCTGGGCGAACTTTAACTATGGAACAGGCTTACCAAAGCAACCGGATGAACCTGTGCCTGAAGGAGTGGATTTTGACTTTTGGCTGGGTCCGGCACCAAAACGAAGTTTCAACCCAACACGCTTTCACGGAAAATGGCGGCACTTCTGGGACTATGGAGGAGGACTTATGACCGACTGGGGTGTTCATCTGATTGACATGGCGCTGTGGGCAAAGGATATTACCCATGCTCCAAAAACCATCATGGCTTATGGTGATAACATTTCGTACCTTGATCACAGCCGCGAAACATACGGTACCATGTCCGTTATCTATCCCATGGAGGATTTCGTTATCAACTGGCAACACACTGCAGGAGTCCAGAACGGCCCATACAACATGCTTTTTGGAGTGGAGTATGTTGGGGACAATGCTACCATCGTAGCCAACCGGAGCGAATGGTTTGTAAATTACGAAGGTGGCAAAGGCCCAAGGGAAGAAGGTGAGGAACAGAAGGAAATGGATAAGAAAAGTGAATTGAAAGACATGGATGTGCATATTAAAAATTTCCTTGATTGCATTAAAACACGAAAAGACCCGAATTGCAGCATTGAAAACGGAAGAAATGTTGCATTGTATGCCCACATGGGAAACATTGCGGCGCGATCCGGAGAGGCAAGGCTCGAATGGGATGACAACAGGAATACTTTCTCAAATTCTCAAAAAGCCAACGCGTATATTAAACCCGAATACAGAAATCCATGGAAACTGCCCGTCATATAAAAATACACTTTATGAAACAATTTCAAAAAAAAACAATTATTTTAATGTGCTCGCTGATATACATTACATCCAGCATAAGTGCACAGGAATACAACGGATTAAAAGTGGATGGTCGTTTTCTTTATGACCAGTGTGGTGAAAAAGTCATCCTGCGTGGGATCAATGCCTTCATTGTATTCTGGGACCGGGATGGATCGGTACACTATCCGGAAATTGCCAAAACCGGGGCAAACAGTGTGCGCATATTCTGGAGAACCGGTCATGATCCGGAGCCATTTATGTCGCCCGATGATTTGGATGAAACCATCCAAAACTGCATTAACAACCAGATGCTGCCCATGGTATGTCTTTGGGACGCCACGGGAAAGTCGTTTGAAAGCGCTGAATGGAATAACTGTCTCGACTACTGGACCGATCCGCGGGTAATGACCGTGTTGAAAAAGCATCAGAAATTTCTTTTGCTCAACATCGCCAATGAAGTTGGGAAAAACGATGTGACCAATGAGCAATACAGGGCAGCATACGAACATGCCATCGATACCCTGCGTCAGTCAGGACTGCATGTACCCCTTGTCATTGATGCTTCGAACTGGGGAAGGGCTGAACGGTATATCCTGGATAACGCGAAGCACCTCATCAGGCATGACCCTGATAAAAACCTGATTTTTTCATGGCATCCCTGGGATAACGGAACCTCTGAAACAAGGATTGATGCCTTTTTTGAGCAGGCCAAAGAAGACACCATTCCAATCATTGTCGGCGAATTCTCCAGCACCGATGTTTTTGGGAAACAGTTTGCAGAACCTTTCATCTGGCGACACATTATGCAACGTTGCCATGAATATGAAAACGGATACCTGCCCTGGTGGTGGGCTTCTTCAAAAGATAGTGCCATTCATGAAATTACGCGTGACCGCACATATGGCAACTGGGCAAATGATCCCTGGGGAGAGGAAGTAGCTGTTGGAAGCAAATACAGCATACAAAAAACCTCGGTGAGACCGGCACCCATTCGCGGTGAAACGTGTGCCTCATCCTCAAATAAAACCTTGCCTGTGCCCGGGCTAATCATTCAACCCAATCCGGCAAAAAACACGTGCATGATCCGTCTTCCGTCTCAGGATTTAGTGCATATTACCGTTTTCAACGCCATGGGATTGCCAGTGGAAAGATTTAAAAAAGATAATGATTTCACCATGGATTTAGACACGTATGCAAAAGGCATCTACTTTCTTGCTGTTGGAAATGAAAAATGGAATACACAATTCAAACTGGTCAAAGAATAATAAAATCTCTTACAACCATGAATAAAACAGTCATTTTAAAACTAATCTTTCTGATAGTCTTTCATATAAAGATTACATTCCCGGCCCAAAGCACAGATGCAATAAAACCCAATATTGTATTTATCTTAATTGATGATCAAAGGTATGATTTTTTAAGCTACCTGGATCATCCCTGGATTGAAACACCAAACATCGATGCGCTGGCCTCCAACGCCATGTATTTTAAAAATGCATTTGTCACCACCTCTCTTTGTTCACCAAGCCGTGCATCCATTGTTACAGGTCAGTATGCTCATACCCATAAAGTGCTTGACAACGATACCCCGTTACCCGAACATATTCCAACCTTCCCAAAAGAATTGCAAAAAACGGGCTATAACACCGGATTTATCGGTAAATGGCACATGGGTGGTGAAAACGATATGCCGCGTCCGGGATTTAGCAAATGGATTTCTTTCAAAGGCCAGGGACCGTATTACGATCCGGTTTTTAACATCAATGGAAAGCATGTTCCCAGGAAGGGATACACCACGGATTTAATAACCGAATATGCCACCGATTTCATTAAAGAAAATGTTGAAAGCAAACAACCGTATTTCCTTTACCTGTCGCATAAAGCCGTGCATGAATCTTTTATTCCCGCAGAACGTCATGATGGAAAATATAAAGATTTACAAGTACCACGACCGGAAACATATGCAAATACAGAAAAAAACTATACTGATAAACCCTTATGGTTAAAAAGACAACGAAAAAGCTGGCATGGCGCTGAACGGGACTACACCATTCAGGAATATGGCAGTTTCGATCGTTTTTTTCAGTTGTACAGCGAGGCAATGCTTGCCGTTGATGAAAGTATCGGTAAAATTACCGAAGTTTTAAAAAATCATGGTGAACTCGAAAACACCATCATCATTTATTATGCTGACAATGGTTACCTGATGGGTGAACACGGCTTAATTGACAAACGGGTAATGTATGAGGAATCCATCCGTGTACCGTGCTTCGTTCACTGGCCCCATGCCATCAAACAACACCAAACACGGGAGGAAATGGTTCTGAATATAGACATTGGCCCCACCATCCTTGAACTTGCCGGAACACTCCCTCCTTCTTCTATGCACGGGCTGTCTTTTGCTAAAATAATCAAACAGCAACCAACGCTGTGGCGTGAAGATTTTATTTACGAATATTTCATCGATCCCAATGCCGTGCAAACACCAACCATTTTCGGATTGCGCACGGAAAAATACAGTTATATGACCTACGAGGGTGTATGGGACATCTATGAATTGTATGACCTGGAGAATGACCCTGAACAAAATAATAACCTGTTGGGGCACATCCATTACGGCCAGGATTACGGGACGTTTTTAAAACATGTCAGACAACAGGATCCTGAAATTTGGCCTGTTGTAAAAAAATTGGATCAACGGCTTACCGATTTGATGAATGAAAAGGGTGGTTCCCGAAAACCGGATTGGTCCAAATAATTAAACCCGAAAATTATGCAACCCCAGAAAAATGTGGCCTGGATCAGCGGCGGAACTTCAGGCATTGGTGAAGCAACCGCTTTCTACATGGCAGAAAAAGGATATGCCGTCAACATTGTCGGTCGTAGATTTGAAAAAGGACAAAAAATTGCTGAAACCATAAATAACCGAGGCGGCAAAGCCGTCGCTTTCAGGTGTGATGTTTCAAACGAACAGGAAGTTAAACAGTCTGTTCAAAAAACTATTCAAACTTTTGGAAACCTCACGGCCCTTGTAAATAACTCCGGGATGGTACATGTAAAAAAACTTCATGAATATGCCTCTGATGACTGGGATCATGTAATGGGTGTGAACCTGAAATCCATGTTTTTTTCATTCAAATATGCCTACCCCTACCTTAAAAAAAACAACCGAAGCTATGTGGTCAACATTGGCTCGATCAGCAGTTTTGTTGGCCAGGACAGTACACCTGTTTATACAACGTCTAAACACGGGGTGTTAGGCCTTACCCGCTCCATAGCGCTTGATTACGCAGTGGACGGTATTCGTTGCAATTGCATTTGTCCTGGGATTACAGATACTCCAATGCTCAGAGAACATTTGGATACCACAACTGATCCCGAAGAAACTTTACGATTGAGGCTTAAAAGAGTGCCAATGGCAGTAGCTTTGTTGCCCGAGGATATCGCAAAATCAATTTATTATTTTTGCTCCGAGAACTCCAGCGGCATTACCGGAACTTCTGTAACGATTGATGGCGGATATCTTTCCGCAGCAGAATGGGTAGCATTTGAAAAAACAAAATTTGAACCTGACTTGCCACAAAAAAACACCCATCTTCCTCCATAACCTGTGGACCAGATTTTATCCATTTTTGTGTCAAAATTTACAATTCGCGAATCATTTTATCAATTGACAATCTAACTTTTTTCCCTTTACTTAGCTAATTATATGAATCTTTAGGGCTAATTAACTCACAGTTTGTTACTGATTATTTATGAATCGAGGACAAATTGACCGGATTTAACGGGGAAGGACTGCCTGCCCGATATTTTTTCGGGGAGCTCAACGAAGTTAATTAATAAAACTAAAATCAAAAATGACAAAAAAATCCTCTTTCATTTCGTTCATTCTTTTTTTTCTTTGTATACAAATCGTATTTCCTCAAAAGAACTCACCCTGGACCCGAATAGCAACTCCCGATTACGATGTATATGCCCCGGTAACTCTGGCCAACGGCAAATTCGGTATAACGTTATCAGAAAAAGCTTTGACCGGAAACATGGTTCGTTTAAATGGTGTTTTCGACATTTTTCCCGATAAAATGGTTGAAAGTTCCATTGCTGCCATCGATTTTACCAATCTGGAACTTATTGTAATGGAACCCGAAGCTGCCAAAACCGAACAAGCCGATTTTCTTAAAGGAAAGTCGCTTTCCAAAGCAGATTTAACGCAACTGGAAAACTGGCAACAGGAATTCAATTTCAGGGAAGGATGGTTTAAAACCATGTTTTCTTTCGAGAGCCTTCGGGTAAAACATACGGTTTTTGCCCTGAAACACATGTTGCATACTGGTATTATTAAAATAACAATCATGGCTGAAGAAGATAAATTTTTTAGCCTGAAAAACATTTTAAGGGTTGCTCCCCCTTATGAATATAATGAATCCAAATATCTCGATCAATTGCGAAACAGGCAGATACCGCTCATGACAGCCTCGGCATATACTCCTACCGGGAAATATTTATCAGCAACCACCAGCAGTTTTTATTTTGAAGGTAGTGATAAGCCCGACCTGGTTTTCACTGATGATGATAAGCAGCAACCAACCCTTGGGTTTGAGAAAATGCTTAAAAAAGGCGAATCCATTACTTTTTATCTAATCGGTTCCATGGCAACAACCGAAACATACACCGATCCAATCAGTGAAACTGCGCGGTTAAATATATACACATACCTTACCGGACCTGAAAAAATTATTCGCCAGCATGAAACAACCTGGAACAGCTTCTGGGAAAAAACAGATATCGTTATTGATGGGGCGCCGGAATTAAACAAAGACATTCGTCAGATGATGTTCTTTATTAACTCATTTGTACCGGAGGGAACCGATTACAGCAGCGCATGCATGGGTCTGGGCCGTGATGCCTGGGGATACAAAACACTTTGGGATGCCGATTTCTGGATTTATCCGGCGCTGTTGCTCATCAATCCTGAAGCGGCTAAATCCATGCTTGAATACCGTTGGAAAAGACTGAATATGGCCAAACAAAATGCACTGGCCCACGGATATAAGGGTGCCATGTTCC
>CAZAMT010000074.1:0-14805 GCA_964486145.1 uncultured Bacteroidales bacterium | reverse complement strand
ATAGATCGGTAATTTTCGACTCGGGAAAGTTTGATGATTGGTGTGTTTACGTAGTAGAAAGCAATGGGTCTAAAAAAGCCCCATTTGACGAAACCTATTTTAATGATTTACACCAAATATCACAAAAATATCCTAACAATAAAGTTTACAATGACTTTGTAATGATTTATGAGAGAACAACTAGTACTATAGATCACGAAGTATTGACGTTAATAGATGAAATAGTAGCGACCTACAATCAAGAAGACAAGAAAATTGTAGAGCAATGGATGACGGTAATTTACGCAGGAATGATTGCAGAAGAAAACAAAGCAAATGCAATATTAAAGAAAAGAGTTAAACGGTTGGGAATGCACCAAGTCTTAATGTTGAATATGCCTGCAAGGGAAGTAGCAAAATTCAGCTATGGAAGAAAATGGAGAGAACTTGACAAAATAATGAGACCTCTTGGATTTTGAGAAACCAATACTTTATATCAAATGACCAATGCTTTTCCATATACCATGGGGACACTATGGAAATTTTACCTGAAATTGACCACAAGTTCGATATGGTTTTCGCTGACCCGCCCTATTTTTTATCAAACAACGGACGTTCAATTCAAAACGGACAGATTGTTAACGTAAACAAAGGCACTTGGGATAAATCAAACGGTTTTGAATACATAAACGATTTCAATCGCAAATGGCTTTCACTTGTTCGTGACAAAATGAAAGAAGATGCAACAATTTGGATAAGTGGAACAATGCATAATATTTTTTCAGTTGGACAAATTTTGACTGAATTTGGATTTAAGATTTTAAACATAATCACTTGGGAAAAGACCAATCCCCCACCAAATTTTTCTTGTCGTTATTTCACATACTCAACCGAACAGATTATTTGGGCAAGAAAATCAGAGAAAGTTCCTCATTACTACAACTATGGCCTAATGAAGCAACTAAACGGAGACAAACAAATGAAAGACGTTTGGAAATTACCTGCAATTGCCCCTTGGGAAAAATCTTGTGGAAAGCACCCAACACAAAAACCACTTTCAGTTTTGACAAGACTTATTTTGGCTTCGACAAAGCCTAACGCTCTGATTTTAGACCCGTTTAAAGGAAGTTCAACAACAGGTATTTCAGCCAACACGCAATATACGCAAGCCGGGGGATGTGGGTATTTTAAAGTATAGTACATTTACTCAAAATCACAACGGCTTGATAGGTTGCAGCTCCGAAATCCCGGCCTCCGCATATTGCGAAACGTTATGGCGCATAAATTCTTCGCGAAATAGTTGACTTTTTCTCAAATTGTACGTATATTTGTACTTGAATAATAACTTAAATATGTATTGATATGATAGCAGCGAATTATACAGAATTTAGAACAAGACTGAAAAAATTCCTGGATACAGTTGAGTCAGATAATGAAACTTTAATCATTAAACGTGGTTCAGGTAAAGGAACAGTCATGATTTCTTTGGATGAGTACAATTCAATAATGGAAACCGTTCATTTGTTAAGTTCAAAATCAAATACAGATAGATTATACGAGTCTATAAGACAAATGAAAAGTGGTAATACTGTTAATGAAAAACTAATCGAAGAATAATGAAAATTACTTTCACGAAGAACTCCTGGGAAGATTATACTTCTTGGTTGAATGAAGACAAGAGGATGCTAAAGAAAATTAATGACTTAATTAAAGACATCCAAAGAAATCCATTTGACGGGAAAGGAAAACCAGAACCTTTGAAATATGATTTAGCTGGATATTGGTCTCGAAGAATTGACAGAGAGCACAGATTGGTTTATCAAGCCGATGAAGATGAAATTAGAATCTACGCATGTAGATACCATTATGACAAATAGAAGAATTTACGCACCATAACAACACACCAGCCTAAATGCCGAAGTTTTGTGGTTTGCTGACAAAGTATTGTATTAGGCGCTTAGCGCTGTAAACTAACCAACATGTTGTTCAAGTTGGTTGGTGTTATTCCACATCCGCCGTAGTAGGGGCTTTTTTTTAGACCTGTCCTGAAAAAACTTAGAGGCCTTTTTGACCAAATCCACATATCAAAATGTAACTTTTATTAAGTCAAAACTAAGATTAACAGACAAAAAATTTTCGATTTTTTTTACAACTCCTGTAATATTTTCGTTTCAAACACAGATCAGGGTTTATTGAGAATTTTCATGTGAATAACGAAAAAAAGCAGCATGAATAACCAAAACCGAGTACATTCGTAAACAGGTAAAAATTAATAAAATGGCTATCGTATTAACCATTATCAACAACAAAGGAGGAACAGGAAAAACAACAACAGCGCTCAACCTGGGTGCTGCACTGCAAAGAAAGCGTAAAAAAGTTTTACTGATCGACCTGGATGGCCAGGCAAACCTAACCTCATCGCTTGGTTTATCGGATATTCAGAAGCATGTAGGGGATGTTCTAATTGATAATGCAACCATTGCAGATTCTATATTGAAACAAAAAAAACTGCACGTGGTACCCAGTTCAGAGAAATTACTTGATTACGAATACCAGGTTAACAACGAACCGGGTCGCGAATACCTGCTGAAAGAAGCCATTACGGGAATTAACAAGGAATACGACTTTATCATAATCGATTGTGCCCCAAACCTCGGAATATATTCTCTAAATTCGCTGGTGGCTGCTGATTATTTCATCGTGCCCATGCAGGCTGAGAATTTTGCATTTATCGGACTTGATAAAATCCTCCAGGTGGCTGACAAAGTTAAAAACCGACTGAATGAAAAACTTGAGCTTGCCGGTATACTCATTGTAAGACAGGCACATAAAACAAAATTTAGCCAGGCTGTGATAACCAATATTGGTCTGAATCCGCAGTTAAAACACAAATTGTTCGATACACTGATTCGTCAGGATATTTCATTAATGGAATGTACTGCATTCGGACAATCTATATTTGACTATGCTCCTGAAAGCAGAGGGGCCAGTGATTATAAAAAATTTGCAACCGAAATACTGAAAAAATATGGTGAAAAGTAAACGAAATGTCAACGAGTTCCAAAAAGCCATGCTAACAAATACAAAAGTGATTGGTAATGCTGAAAATGCGGATACCGGGATAAAACCCACTAACAACAATGATTCGATAAGTCCCAAATTAATGGAAGCCTATGAAAAACTGGCAGATAAAGTCGACATGGATAAAAATGATTTGATTGAAATCGCCCTGAAGCATTTCCTAAACCTTGAAGATGTCTGGTTTAAAAGCAAGTAAAGGTCAATTTTCAATTTTAAAAACTCCCCGGGTGGTACCAATCCATAACTGATTTTTTGAATCAAAACTCATTGTATAAATATGATGTCCCGCAGCATCTGTGGGAATATTGATATCTTCAATCTTCCCTGTTTTGCCAACTTTTATGATCTTTCTTTCTGTTGTATTATTTGTAATGTAAAGCACGAATAAATTTCCTTTCTTATCAACTTTTATCTTTCGAATGGAAAAAGGCTCCTGTAGATTGCTTGAAATCCGTTCAGCCACAGTTCTATCAACATTAAAACCCCGGGGACTCATTACAAAAATATTATTCTGACCAGCAAACCAAAGGTTTCCATCCGGATCAGCTTCCATAAAATAAAACGTTTGTGTTAACGCCGTATCCTTTTCAAAAGATAGTAATTTCATTTGTCCGTCCAAAATTTCAAAAATTTCTTCCTGGCCTTCGGTAAGCCCCCAGACGGAGGATCCGTTTGTTGCCAGAAACATGATTGAATTGTCTGACAGAACAGAATTATCCCGGGTATACGATTTCCATTCATCTCCATCGAACATTGAAATACCGGCATTTGCTCCTGCCACCCAAATACGGTTAAAATCATCAATCACCATTGAATTTAACCCTGCATTTTCTGGCAAATCCGGTGTTTTGAAAGCTATGAATCCTTCGTTTTTAAAAATTTGTATGCTCTTATTTTGCAGCCCCAGCAATCGATCAGATTTATCAAACTGAATTGAATTTAAATTGGGAACGCGATCATAAACCTGAAATCCATTGCTGCTCCTTTTTATCAACTGCATCTTAAATGGCAGATAACTCGACCAGGGTGGTAAATCAGCTTCCGGATCGAATGCAGAACCCAATATCCACATCTCATCTTTAGAATTAAACACTACGTCATGTATAATTTCTGATGGTATGGTATCCGAAAAAAATACTCCTGACCCTGCAAAATCCTCATCCTTTGTGCAACTCCAAATGAGAAGCAATCCTGTGAAAGCAAAAATCAATGGTTGGTATGATATTTTTTTTATTTGCATCGAAAATCAATTTAATGTTACGTTTTTTATTACAGATGAAGTTGTGTAATAAAACGTTGCTTGACAGATAAAAAATACCCGAGATCGGGGATTGATTGCTACCAAAAATAGCCATTACTTTGTCATGGAATTAAAAACGAAAACATGTACAGGGATATTTGGACAAAGTGTAATCAATCGGTAGCCGCTATCAACTTAATAGATGAAAATGGCATAGAGATTGGCTATTTCAGTGGCTTTAAAATATCCCGCTATTTAATTACAGACTCAGGCTTTCAGGAATTAAAAAGAGCTCAGGTGGCAGTGATAAAATTTATGTCGGAAGATGGGTTTACCGTTAAAGCCAGTAAGAAATTTCCTTATTCAGAGTTATTAAACAGAATTATCAATCAACACGATAAAACTGCAGATCAGTTTGCTGTGATTGACATTGATTTTGAGGAATTTAACCAAATTCAAACATTATATATTGAGATCAACCAGGAGCCAGAAATTGGAATGGGCTTAGCCCTTTTGGGGTATCAGTTTGATCAACCGAATCTAACCATTAAATCAGGGATACTTTCATCTGTATTGCATTTCCCGGAAGAACGAAAATACCTGCAATTTGACGGGCATATTAAAAAGGGAAATGCAGGAAGTCCTTTGATTGACATTACCACAGGTAACGTAATGGGAATCATAGGTTTTAAGCTTTCCAAAGCGATGAAAACGTACAATCAACTAAAATACATAATAAATTCCAACATTGATTTATTAAAAAAGTCAGAAGGCGAGTTTAATATTTCGGAAGTTGATCCTATTCAGGTTCTAATTGTCAACCAGAACCAGATCAAACAACTTGCCGGTGAGATTTACAAATCTGCAAGTATGAGCTCGTCTTACGCTTTAAGTAGTTGGAATATTCATAACTTTTTTGAACGCAACAGGATTGATAATAATTCTCAGAAAGATGCACTTTTTAATGCCAGATAGTGGCAAGTTTTTGATTCCAGTAAGTCGGGGCGGGTAGTATGCTAGGGCTGCCTGCCCTTTTTTCTTTTCTTCTTTTACTCGTCGATGGACTTCAGAATTTTTTCTACTTCTTCCTCCGTTTTATGAAGCTTATCTTTGCAAAACCTCAGTAATTCAGAGACCCTGTTTACCTTCGCCGAAAGGTCATCTACTTCCAGTTGATCATTTTCAATTTCTTGCAAAATATTTTCAATTTCCTGTACTGCTTCTTTATAAGTTAATTTCTTAGATGCCATAATTATTCATTCAATGGTTTATTGGAACTGTAAATTTAAAGGTTGTTCCTTGTTTTGAAGTCTTATCAACCCAGATTTTTCCACCATTTTTTTCAACAAATTCTTTACTCAGGAGCAGCCCAAGTCCTGAACCCACCTCATCATCAGTGCCATAGGTTGATATTTTTTCATCAAATTTAAAAAGTTTTTTCAGGTTTCCGGGAGAAATGCCAATGCCGGTATCTGTAACGGAAATAACGTAAACATCTTCCTCGGGGATAGCATAAACTTTAATATTGCCCCCATCATTTGAATATTTGATGGCATTGCTTACCAGATTGCGTATTACTGTTGTTAACATTTCTTTATCAGCATAAACATTTTCACTGCCATCCAACCCATGCTTCATTTCAATATTTTTCTTTGATGCATTGATTTCTGAAAACTTAAATACCTCCTCAATTCTCTCACGTAGATTCAGTTTCACAGGTTGAAAAGTGCCATGCCCGGTTTGAGTCTTTGACCAGTGTAACAAATTTGTTACCAGGTTTTCAAGTTGTCTTGCCGAAGCATTGATGATTTCAATAAATCCCTTTTTTTGCCTGTCTTCAAATGTCTCGTAGTTGTTTTGCAATGTTGTAGATGCAGTAATAATACCTGTAAGGGGATTTCTCAAATCATGTGCTAAAACAGAGAAAAATTTGTTTTTTGTAGCATTGACCGAAAGTACCTGTGCCTCTGAATCAGCCAAAGCATTGTTTGTATCCCCAATAATGCGGATCTGTTCATCGAGCTTGTCTGCATATCTTCGCTTTAACCTATATCTGTTGAATAAAAGAAATGAAATAATCAAAGATGCCACCACCACCACAATTAAAACGTACTGAACAGCATTTTTCTTCACCAGTTGAACTCTTTTCAAATGGTTTTCAGCTAAGAGAATATCTCGATCATTCAGATATTGATTTATGAGGTTATCTTTTTCCAAAATTTTCTGGCTTAGTTGCAGTTCAGCCATGTAATCACTATTCGATTCGCGATCAATGGAATCGGAAACTTCCGAAAAGTGACGATAATGAATGAGTGCTTGCTTGTAATTTTGCCTGTCTTCAAAAAAATTGTACAGCGCAAATGATGCATTCTTAATCAATTCCTTATTCGCGATGTTTTCACCTATTCGCAGTGATTCATCCAGGTAAAAGAATGCTGAATCTTCGTTGTGAAAATGGTCGTGTATCTCACCAATTTTCCGTCCGCAAAGCGCAGTTCCAAAATCGTTGTCAATCTCCTTATTTATGGCGTAAGCTGATTGAAAGGCATGCATCGCTTTCGGATGGTTGTTGGTCGCTAAATATACATTTCCTATGTTGTTCCATTCTGTTGAAATCCTCCAAAAATCTCTCGCGTTATGTGCATGTTCCTTAGATTCACCAAACATCCTCAGAGCCATCTCTGTGTTCTCCTGCTGAAAATATGCATCTCCCATCAGGTTGTAGGTTACAGCCATATTTTTCTCATGTCCTAAGTTTTTATATCTCCTCAATGCGCTGTTATAGCTCTTTAAGGCCTCATCATAGCGGGCCATCTTCATCAAACACTTGCCAATTAGATTTTCCATGTATGCCACACCCAAAATATCATCATCTTCTTCCTTTTTTTCAAGTGCAATGTGATAGTATTCCAGGGATTTTTGATAATCACCGATTTGCTCGTAAATGGTTCCTAAATTTTTTTGAATGGAAACAATACCATCAGTATTGTTTACGGCTTCGTATATTTTCAAAGCTTTTAAATAAAAATGCATCGCTTTAATAAGGTTGTTTTGTTCGAAAAAAATATTACCAAGGTTTTTGTAAGCTGATGCAACACCAAGGGAATCACCATTTTTCCTGTAAATAAGTACAGCCAATTGTGTGATGGAGTCGGCTTTGTTCACGCGTTGCCAGTCTTTGTAAACCCTCGCCAGATTTTCCATTGATTTTGCCCGGGCAACATCATCGTTGATTTCCTGACGCAGATGTATTGCTTTCAGATATGTTTTTTCTGCTTCAGAGAAATTATTCATTCGCCAATAAATGGATCCCTGTAAATTAAATGAAGCTGCAAGAGCCGTCATATTATTTGTATTCCGGTGCAGCTCAGCAGCTTTTCGCTCGTTTTCCAACGCTTCCTTAAACGCACCTTTATCCCTGTAAAGCAACGTTAGATGGGAAAAGGACCTTGCTTTTAAACTATCATTTTCAATTTCATCAGCTCTTTCAGCAGCCTTTTGCAACTGGTTTACGGCCTGTTCAAAGTTTCCTTGTTTGGCAAAAATACTACCGGAAATGAAAA
The DNA here is from genome assembly GCA_964486145.1 of uncultured Bacteroidales bacterium. Lineage (GTDB taxonomy): Bacteria > Bacteroidota > Bacteroidia > Bacteroidales > JAAAOM01 > CAZAMT01. Next base: position 6,942 of record CAZAMT010000074.1, on the reverse strand, counting down.
GAACTTCAATGTGATTCTTTTGCATGCTGTTTTCCAAAAACAGTTCGGATGCTCTGTCCAGGTATCGCAATGCCTGTTCATATTCGAAGTTATCCCGGTATACGATTCCCAGGTTTCTTAATGATTTACCCAACCATTCCTTTTCCATGATTTCCGAAAAAATATCGGTTGCCTTTGAGAAATGATAAATAGCTAAATCCTGGTCATTCAGTTGATGATAACCGGCACCCAAATAATAATGGGCTTTACCGGAATGAACCGGTACATAATCCGTTTCGCTTGTTTTAAGCATTGCCTCTGCAATGCGAATGGTTTTTTGGGGGTTTGAAATGATATATTGGGAGCACGAATCCCACTGAGCTTCAACATTTACTTGTGATTTTACGTGAAATACACAAAGAAGAGAAAAGAAACTTAAAACCAACCTCATCCTGTTGTGGATCTTTAAAAGGTATTTAAAGTGTATCTGCATAGAATAAGCATTATTGAATTGATAATCTACAACATAATTAATCTTAATCCTTATTTGGATTTGCATTAAAACAAATCATGCCCGGTTATTGGAATCAAATTGATTCGGTTACGGATCAATCCTTGTCACGGTACTTTTTACCTTTCCGAGGTATAATAAAGTTTCAATTTTGTCGCCTTTTTTTACACTATTTGCTGACAGCAGAGGTTTGCCTTTCATCGTGGTAATGGAATACCCGCGCTTAAGAATGCTTTCGGGTGTCAAACAATGTAACGAATCACTGAAGTGCCGGTGATTCAACATTTTTGTTTTCATGAAATTACGAACAATCAGTTTGCAGGAAACCTCTGCTTTGAACAACAATTCATGACTCTTCTGAAGCTTTTCGGGTGCTGATACTGAAGTTCGTTGAAGAATTCTTTGAAGAGCAGATTGCTTTTTATCAATGAATCTGTCTGCCAACCTGGGAATGCGACTAATCAGTCGTTCGATATTCACTTTTTCCTTCGTCATAATCCTTGCGATAAGCGAGGATAATTTATGACCGTTCATTGTTATTGAAGTTTTTGCATTGTTTATTTTTTCAATAACATTTTCGGCAACTTTGTAATTCAAATCGTCAATGTATGATTCAAACCCGGCTAATTTATCAACAAGAAATTCGGCTACTGCTGTTGGGGTTTTAAGCTTCTGGTATGCCACCAAATCAAGTATGGTTTCATCCTTTTCGTGACCGATCCCGGTGAAAACAGGTATTGGAAATTGTGTCACGAGATAAGCCAGATTGTAATTGTTAAAACAATGAAGGTCAATGGAAGCACCTCCACCTCGAATGATGACAACAGCATCAAAAAAGTCTTCGTATTGATAAATCTTTTCAAACGCAGCGGTCATTGAGGTTTCAGTTTCAGTTCCTTGCATCACTGTAGGAAATAATCGTGTATAAAAAACATAGCCATACGGATTATTTTCCAATTGATTTATAAAATCAGTGTAGCCGGCAGCCGTTGGTGAACTGATGATGGCCAGTTTTTGAGGACATAACGACAATTCTGTCTGTCGGTTCATATCAAAAACTCCCTCACCCAGGAGCCTTTCCACGATTTCTTGTTTTTGCCTTTCGATATCACCAAGGGTAAACGCCGGTTCAATGTCTTTTATCTCAAGGCTGAAACCATATTGTTCATGAAATTCAACAGAAACCATCACCATCACCTTTATCCCTGCCTGAAACATTTGTCCGGTAGTTGTCTCAAAATAAGGCTTTAACATACGATAGGTATAAGCCCAGACAATTCCCCGTGCTCTTGCCCTGATGTTGCTGCCATGATCATCTTTTTCAACTAGTTCGAGATAGCAATGACCATTCCGGTTCTCCTTTAAATCGCTTATTTCTGCAATGATCCAAACCGGTTGGTTAAATGCTGACTTGATCACACTCCGAACATTCAGGTTTAATTCTTGTAATGTAAGTGTTTTTTTTTCCATGTTAAAGCTTCATAAATTTCTTTATTACGGAACTGTTTCCAGCAGTTAAATGTATGAGGTACATTCCACTCTTCATAGATGATGGAAGCGAAATACGCAACCGGGCAATATTGTTTGATACTGAAAAACGATTCGAATACACCAATTTCCCATGCATGTTAAATATCCGAATAACACTGTTGTCTGTAGCTTCCGGAAGGAATAACAACTGAAGATCAATAAAACCGGAAACAGGATTGGGTTGAATAACAACATCAAACGATTGGTTTTCATCCTCTGAATATTGCAGAATATGGTACGCGAGTTCAAAGTCTGGAATTCCATAGCCAAAACTTGTATCCGGATTTGAGTATTTGTCGGACGATTCCCGAATGGCCTGTAATATTTCGCTTTTAGGTTTTTCCGGGAAAGCCTGAAGCAAACAAGCTGTAAGGCCAGCAATCAGAGGAGCTGAAAAGGACGTGCCATTCCCTCTGACGATTTCATTTGGAGATCCGGACGACTGAGTGTATGTTCCCCAGCCGGTTGCCACCACATCTGGTTTTATTCGACCGTCGTAAGTAGGTCCGCGTGAACTAAACGGGGCAATCTCTCCTTCGGTGTCAATGGCTCCAACGGTTAATATATCAAATGCATCGGCAGGTGCCGTGATATAACCCCAGGCACTTCTCCCTTCATTTCCGGCGCTGATTATAACGCTAATGCCTTTGGAAGCTGCGATGTTGGTCGCTTTTGTAATTAATGTTGAAGAGCCATCCATATCGGGATAGGAATGATTTTGAGAAGGCTTATCAAATATGCTATATCCCAGGGAAGTATTGATCACATCTGCACCGGCACTATCGGCAAATTCAGCGGCTGCAACCCAGTAATCCTCTTCAACCACAAATTCTGAACGAGTATCCTCTGATCGAAGCAACCAAAATGAGGCTTCTGGTGCAGTTCCCACATAAGCCCGGTGTATGTTACCACCAATGATGGATAACACCCTCATTCCATGCGTGCTTTCCGCGTAAACATCGCCTCCCGGATGTACAAAATCCTTCACTCCCAGAATGCGTTGGTACGTCCAAAGACTATCAAAAAGAGGATATTCATTCACTTTATAAAATCCGGCGTCAATCACCGCTATGACAACATCTCTCCCTCTAAATCCCCTGCCGTGAATACGTTGGCCATTATGCAACGCAATCTGCTCATATGCAAAACCATAGTCGTTCGAATTAGCAGATAACGGGATCGGATCATACTCTCTTTTCTCTGTTTCAAATTTATTTTGACTTCGCTTTTCGAAATTCGGGTAATATACCTGTTTGATTTGCTCTACAAATGGTAAATTTTTTATTGCTGCTACCGTTGATGAATCTTTGATTTCAACAATGGCAGAATTAAACCATTTTGAAACCGTAATAACCCTGCCACCAGCAAAATGTACTTTCCGTATATATTCGCGTGACACGGGGAAATCCTCCGGCGTAATCGTAACATTATTTATTTTCCGTCTGTGAATGGCTCCTGGCGAAAGAAAACCTTCGGGTTTGTCAATGGAATATACCATCGAATCTTTACCCGAAAACAATACTCTGTACCTTGGCAAATCATACTGTGCGTACAATGGCCCATGAATTGCAAGAAAAAAAATACAATAAAACAGGGGTTTGTTTTTATAAAAAATTCGATCAATTAACCATACCATTTGCTCACCTCCCTTTGGGCATCATCAGCTCGTTGATTGATGGATCTTCAAAATGCCCTTTATTTTCTTCAATTTCTTTGAAGAACTGTTGTTCCTCTTCTGTTAATTTTTCCGGATTATCGGGAATACCATTGGTATATTTTATTTCATTTTTCAGATTGCCTTCTTCATCATAATACTGCCAAAAGCCATGCATTACGCCATTATCATACCATCCGATAACCTCGGGTATTCCGGTTGGAAAATAAACTGTATAACTACCATGAAGTTCACCATCAACATATTGCGATTCCGTTTTCTTTTTTTGAGTATCATAAAACTGAATCCATTTCCCTTGTTTAACTCCATCTGTATAGTGAATTACTTCAGCAATTACCCCACTCGGGTAAAAATAGCGCGCTTCACCTTCCCGTACATCCTGAACATAGTTTTCTTCAACTTTGAGTTGTTCATCATAATAGCTATAGTATTTCCAAACCCCTTCCTTTTTGCCGTTTACATAATTTCCTTTTGCTGCGAGTTTATCATCATCATAATACAATTTTGCAAATACTGTTTTGCTTTTCTCCTGAAAATCCATGATGGCTTTAAGCGAACCATCGTCATAGTAGCGCTTCATCGTACCCACAGGTTTATTGTTTTTAAAGTATCCTTCGTACAATTTATTGCCATTCGGGTAATATTTGACCCAGTACCCCACTTTTTGTCCACTGTTATCTGTTTGATTAATGGTGTCGTTGTCTTGTGAAATACCTGTTGTTACTGTAACTGTAAAAAGGCAAATGAAAGCAATCGCAAATCTCATAAGAAATTCCTCGTTTTTATATGACAGATTACACAATAATAATTTAAAAACTTAAAATTAATGTAAAAATTTTGGTATGTAAATTTAATTTTGATTTTACCCTATACATATGTTGGCTATTCTGAGTTTTACCCTCTCATTCAGTTTTTTTTAACATTATAAAGCGAAACACATAATTACTTTAAAAATTATTCGTTTAAATAAAGACTTGAATGTCTTATTTCATTAGATAGACTATCTTTGTCACAACAATTAATCGAATAATACATGTTCACTGCTTACACTAAAAAACCAAATAAGCTTTCAAAATACATCCATTTTGAGCATTTTACCGGTTATAATTCAATTGTCATATTGAGTTTTTTCATGATGATAAGCAATTTTAATATAAACCTTTCTGCTCAATCTGACAGAAACCTGTTATTTGGTTTGCATGCCGGGTTCAATTATTCCTTGTTTCGTGCCGGTAATCAAAGCATTGCCATTTCAAATATCGGAAGCAATGATGACAATCCGGAAACGACCAACCACTCATTTTTTGGGAATACGGCATTACAGTTTGGCATAAATCTGGTTCAACCATTGAATGACGTGTTGGCATTAGAATTAGCTCCTGAGCAATTCAATATGAGGACAAGATTTAATACATTTGAAACCATTCATGGGAATACATCCTTTGAAATCACAAGAGAAATTTCAACCCGTGCTCAGTATTATCGATTTCCTTTATCACTCATTTACTGGAAAAGAGAGGGTCAAATTCAGCCTTATGCATTTATTGGATTTAGCTACGGTTTTCTGACAAATTCCGGTAATGCATCCATTGAAAAAATCAGCACAACACTTCCCGATGGCAGCGTTAGAAATACATCAAGTAACGATGAAACAACGTCAACTCAAGGTTATGTAAAATCACGTTTCGACCTGCTTGGGGGGCTTGGTGTTATGTATGAATTTGACAGGTTTTTGATTGGAATGGATGTAAGGCTCAATTATTTGCTTAACAATCTTGCAAATACCGGGAACCGCTACCAGTCAGCAAATGGATTGGGGTCTGGTGAAAATTTTAAGTTCCACAGCCCTGCAGTGGAGGTTAAGATTTTATTTAATATGGATACTTCAGGAAACCGTTTTGGTCCGTTGGATTGTGTTTTTGGACCTTATTAAAAAAAAAAATTAAAAAAATGATGTACAGCAATTTCATTCAACTGCGCTTTGTCTTGATAGTATTATTTTTTTATGTTATAACTTCGTGCGAGGTCATAGATAACAATACTTCAGAAGAAAATAATTTCCAGAAGATATATACTTTGAATGACGGCGATACCGAACTTTTCCCCCTTGATATAGTGGAAATTGAAAACGAACAGGGATTTCTGATATTATCAGCACTAACTGACAGTCTGGCCAGTGTTTTTCCCAGAGTTCATATTTTAAAGCTGAATGCCAGTGGACAAAATGAATGGCAACTTGATGTTGACCCAAAGTATTACGGTCCGGTGAGAAATATTGTAAACATAAACAACAATTATGATGTGTTTTGCATGAAAGAAAATCAACAAACATGTGTACTGCGTATAAATGTAAATGATGCTTCGATCAATGAAATTGCTGATTTTGATATTCAGTTACCATTGCATGTTGCAGTATTAAATGGAAAGGATATATTGGTAACCTCTTACAACAGATTTGGAAATCAAACAGATATTGTTAAACTAAACCAACAACTGCAACATGAATGGACGCAATCATTCAGTGTAGGAACCGATGAGGATATCATGGAAGTAAACATCTTCAATTTTGTGAAGCAGGAAAAAGATTATCCTTTTTTTGCACAAACAGTCAAAAGCAATAATGAAAATTACTTTGCAGTTAATTGCTTCTCAAACTACACCCTGTCCATGCATTATTTGCAAGCAGATGATGGTTCACTGAAAGGAAAGATCAATGGTTATCAATTAACGGGATATGTTTCTGCCGCACAGCAGGTTACAGACACAACGCTGTTTCTTGGATATGCACATACAGGAAAATTTTATGTCCCTGAAATGAAGCAGCCGGAAACGGGTACGTTTGTAAATATTGAAAACCTTGAGGGTGTTTATTATCCTGAAATTTTGCCTGACAAAACGGTGGATGCTTTGGTTTATCCTGATACTGACAAACCCGACCAACTGGTTTTAGGCATCAATAATGGTAATGGAAAACCTGAACTTTTTGTATATGATTCCCCTGACTTTAATTTATCACAAACCATTCCTATCCAGCAACATTATCCCGCTGAAATCAAAAAAATCAGAACCACCTCTGATGGTGGAATCATCGCACTAATGCAGGTTCAGTACGCCAATTACCTGCCAAGAATAAGTTTGGTAAAGGTACCTAAGGATGCATTGAAATAGATTTCCCCGTCAAAATTACTTATATCCGAACAGATTGATCCCTAAGTTGAGCGGTACGAACACAGTGAAGTAGCGCTTT
>CAZAMT010000073.1:0-14847 GCA_964486145.1 uncultured Bacteroidales bacterium | reverse complement strand
TATTATTCAATTATCCCGTGCCAACGAAACAGAAAGGGAGTATTTTTGTTATAAATAATACTGAAAAGTTGCAGGAAAACAAAATTATGGCGTACTTTGCAGCGCTCTTGTTTGAAAGTAAATAATAGAAAATGTTGATTTTAAAGGTCTTAGTAGTAGGTCTTGCCTACTTTCTGGGATCCATACCCTCTTCTGTATGGATTGGCAGATATTTCTATGGTGTTGATGTACGTGATTACGGGAGTGGTAATGCTGGATTTACCAATACAGTCAGAACAATTGGCTGGAAAGCCGGAATCCCGGTTTTTGTAATTGATGGATTTAAAGGATGGCTGGCGGTAAAACTCGCTGCTATTTTTGTATTTCAAGTACCAGATACCACCGAATTTATTAATTATCAGCTAATATTAGGTATTGCAGCAGTAGTCGGACACATTTTCCCGATTTATGTTGGGTTTAAAGGAGGTAAAGGGGTCGCTACATTGTTGGGTATCATTCTTGCCATTGATCCGGTTCCAACCCTGATTTGTTTTGGCATTTTTATGCTGGTTTTCTTCGTTACCAGATATGTATCATTAAGTTCGCTGGTTGCAGGATTATCGTATCCAATCCTGATGATCTATATTTTTCATACTACCATGACTTCGTTGGTCTATTTTTCCATGATCATTACCATCCTTTTGTTTCTTACGCATCAGAAAAATATTGAAAGACTTATTCGAAACGAGGAATCAAAAGCAAAACTAAATCGCCGAAAAAAGAATAAAGATCCGGATGGTAATTAACTTTCCTGTTTACTGCTATTTTTGGGCATGTCAATAATGTGGATGTCACGCTGCGGAAATGGTATCCGGACATTGTTCTCAATAAAAGCCCTGTTGATTTGAAATCTTAAATCACTTTTGATATTTTCAACCCAGAAAGTATTTATTGTCCAGAAGAAAAGTTCAAAATCAAGAGACGAATTTCCAAAATCAGTAAAACGTACAAACGGCTTCGGGTTTTTGGTAATATCCTCATGGTCGCTGGCACATTTTAACAACAATTCCCGAACCCGTTCTACATCCGAACCATAGGCAACCCCCACGGATACTGAAAAACGTGTTTTCTTTTCATGGTGACTCCAGTTAATGACATTATCCGTTATAAATTTGGAGTTTGGAATGATCATGATGATGTTTGACCGGGTTTCAATTTTGGATGTTCTGAGGCCAATTTCTTTTACTTTTCCGATAATTTCATCTTCAATTTCCACGACATCACCAACTTTCAGACTGCCTTCAAACAACAGTGCCACACCTGATAAAATATCCTGAAATATCTGTTGTAATCCCAGGCCTATGCCAACAAGCAAAGCAGCCGATCCTGCCAAAAGAAAGTTAATTTTTCAAAAATTCTTTTTCAAGCATATCCATGAGATCTTTGGGTTCCAGGTTTTCAATCATGATACCACCATCCGCCACGGAAATATTACCGGTTTCTTCTGATACAACGATGACCATGGCATCGGTATTTTCGCTCATACCGAGACTTGCACGATGTCTCATACCATAATGCGGTGGGAGGTTGAAATTTTCAGATACCGGTAAAACACACCTCGCAGCACGGATGTTTTCACCTTCAATAATGATGGCTCCATCATGCAACGGGCTGTCTTTTAGAAAAATACTTTCAATCAGTCGCGAAGTGGTATTGGCATTTAGCAAGTCACCAGTTTCAGCATATATATTCAGGTTTGATCTCCTGGTAAGTACAATTAAGGCTCCCGTTTTTGCATTGGCCATCCGGACACATGCTTTATAAATGGATTTATATTTAACTGTAGGTTTGTTTTTTACATTGATGGACAGGAGCTTTTCAACCGTAAAGCTGTCCCTTGAAAAATACCTGGTACCAACGTATAATAAAAACCTCCTTATTTCCTGCTGGAAAACGATCATGAGTGCAATCACACCAACACTGATTACCTGCCCAAGGATAGAGCTCAGGAGTTCCATGTTGAAAACCCGGACAAGTTTATACAGAAAGTAAAAAAGAAGTATCCCGACAAAAATATTAAACGCTGCGGTACCTTTAATTAATACATAAATTTGATACATCAGGTATGCAACCAGGAGGATATCAATTATATCAATAATTCGTATGGAAATAAATGCAGTTACCATGTGAAATCACCTCCTTGTGGTTCTTGTTCATTATACTTTTTCATTATTTGTATGGTTTCCCTGGCTTCTTTTACATCATGCACTCGCAACATGCTGGCCCCTTTCTGCAGTGCAATGGTGTGTAAAACGGTGGTGCCGGTAATGGCTTCTTCCGGTAATTGGCTTATTGTCTTGTAAATCATTGATTTTCTTGAGACCCCAACCAACAAGGGCAACTCAAAGATTTCAAAATTTTTTAGTTGTCTCAATAACTGAAAATTGTGTTCGATGTTTTTACCAAATCCGAACCCGGGATCAATGATCACATCGTGAATTCCAACCTTTTTGCACTGATCTATCTTTTTTGCAAAATAGAGCATCACTTCTTTTACAACATTTTTATAGCTTACATGTTTTTGCATGGTTCGCGGGGCACCTTTCATATGCATCATAACATAAGGCACTTGATGTTCAGCAACAACATGAATCATTTCAGGATCAAGCACACCTGCCGAGATGTCATTGATCATGTCGACATCGTATTCATTCAACATTTTTTTTGCAATTCCGGATCGAAATGTGTCGACCGAAATAATTGCATCAGGATGTTTTATTCTGATCTGCTCAATAACAGGTTCAAGCCTCTGAAGTTCTTCATTTTCATTGATTTCTTCGGCTCCCGGACGTGATGAATACGCTCCGATATCGAGAATGTCGGCTCCTTCATTCAGTAATTTATCCGCTTGTGCAATTGCTTCATGTTTAGATGGTTTTCGACTTTCGGCATAAAATGAATCAGGAGTTACATTCACAATTCCCATAATTTTGGGTTCTGCGAGGCTCATCAGTTTTCCCCTGAAGTTGAGTGTTTGTTTTTTTGAAAAAAATGTATCTTTAACCGACATTAACATTGAATCTTTTCAGAATAAATGTAAAGATATACGCTTTAATTTAATAAATAAACCAGAATGAATTTTGTTGTAATTGAAGGCTTGGACGGATCAGGTAAATCAACCCAAATAAACCTCATCAGGGAATACCTTGAAAACAAAGGGAAGTCTTTCAAATATCTTCATTTTCCAAGAACTAATGCGAAAATTTATGGTGAAATGATCGCGCGGTTTTTACGGGGTGAGTTTGGCAAGATCAATGAAGTTAATCCGTATCTAATTGCATTATTGTATGCAGGAGATCGCAAGGATGCCGCAGCAACAATAAATTCCTGGTTGGATAATGGAGATTTTGTTCTTGTTGACAGGTACGTATATTCAAACATTGCTTTTCAATGTGCTAAATTTACAGAATGGAATAACAAGGAGGACTTAAGAAAATGGATTTGTCATCTTGAATTTGATTATCATCACATCCCCAAACCTGATATTTCGTTGTTTTTGGATGTACCTTTTGATTTTACTGCGCGTAAGTTAACATCTGAACGAACCGGCGATGATCGTGAATACCTGAAAGGAAGAAAGGATATACATGAAGCCAGCTTGCAGTTTCAGCAGGATGTGAGGAAAGTTTATTTATGGCAGGTTGAAACGCAGTCTGATTTTCATCTGATCAATTGCATGAATGAAACCGGTGAAATGTTAAAACCAGAGGTAATCTTTGAAAAAATTATAAACAAAACAGAAATTTAACAAAGAACTATGAGAATATTAAGAGCATTCAGCAGATTGTTTGTAGGCATTGTATTTTTATTTTCCGGATTTGTAAAGGCAGTCGATCCGTTAGGATCAACCTATAAGTTTATTGATTATTTTGAAGCCTTTCACCTGGGTTTTTTGGAACCACTGGCATTTCCTCTTGCTATTTTGCTTAGCGGAGCCGAACTACTCATTGGCTTTTGCCTTTTTACACGGTTGCGCATGCAGTTTGCATCCTGGCTGGTACTTATTTTTATGGGGTTATTTACTCCTATCACACTGGTTCTGGCAATAAATAACCCGGTTACCGATTGCGGTTGTTTTGGAGATGCTGTTATATTAACCAACTGGCAAACTTTTTGGAAAAATATTATCTTACTGTTGTTTACGCTCGTTGTTTTCTTGCAACGAAACAACTTTAAAAAGCAGTATGAACCTTTTGTTGAATGGATGCTGGCTTCCTCTTTTTTCCTGGTAACCATTGCTTTTTCAGTATACTGCTATCAACATTTACCAGTGTTGGATTTCAGACCGTATAAAGTTGGAGTGAATATTCCGGAAGGAATGGCAATTCCCGAAGATGCAGAACCCAATGTTTATGAAACCATTCTTGTTTATGAAAAGGATGGTGTGCAAAAGGAATTTACAGAAGAAAATTATCCCTGGCAGGATACAACATGGAAATGGCTGGAAACAAAATCCGTACTGATCAAAAAAGGTTATGAACCGCCTATTCACGACTTTTCCATTACAACCCAGGAGGGATTTGAAATAACTGATGAGTTTTTGCAATATCAGGGTAATTCCTTTTTAATTGTAGCATATGATATGGCCAAAGCCAACCGCAAGGCATTTGCTGACTTGAATGAAATAGCGCTGGCAGCAGATCAAAGAAATATTCCGGTATATTGTCTTACTTCCTCAACAGTTGAAGAAATAAACAAAGTAAAATCGGAAATACCTTTGGCCTTTGAGGTATATACTGCCGATGAAATAACTTTGAAAACGATCGTGCGGAGCAATCCCGGATTGCTCATGTTGAATGATGCAACCATTACCGGTAAATGGCATTACAATGATTTACCCGAACCTCAAACCATACGTGAAGAAAACCTGCTATCGTTTGGGATATCGGAATTACATGAGAACCGGGACAAAACATTGGTTTTTATGTTGATATTTTTATTTCTGTTTGCAATCGTATGGATTAAAAATCTAATGTTTCGATCCAAGTAATTTATTATTAGGTACTTAAAAAGAAAGAATATGAAAAAATGTCGTGTTCTTATTTTAGCAATCACATTAATTTTTAGTTTATCAGGTGAAAGCACACAAGCACAAGATGCAGCGATACAAATTTTCCCTGATATCAAAAAGCAGGTAATTCAATCCATTGGAGGTAATTACTGCCAGGCCAATTATACTGATCACGCTTGGGATGCCATAGGTGAGGCAACGTTGGAAGAATTTCAACCAACCCACGTTCGGGTTGCTCTTCCAATGAAACTGCGGGGGAAGGAATATAAGCAGTACAAAGATGATGCGTTTGCAAGTCAGGAGATTGTCCTGAAAGTTTTAGAAACACTCAAAAGGATGAAAGTAGAATACGGGGTTAATAATTTTACCATATCTGTCTGGAATGTACCGGATGAACTCGTAGAAAACCCGGAAGCTCGCAACAAAAGAATCATAAAACCCGAAGCATATCCTGAAGTAATTGGAATGCTTACAAATTTTTTGGTCAAAGCAAAAAATGAATACAATGTTGAGGTTGATTATTTCTCTTTCAATGAATCCGATGGAGGTTATAATATTTTATTTTCGCCAGAGGCCACCATTGTTTTCTTTAAACAGTTGTCCGAAAAATTGAATGAATCAGGATTGAAAACTAAATTTCTTTGGGCAGATACACACAAAACTGTGGGTACTGTTGAGTTTGCCACCCGTGTAATGGCTGATAAAGCCTTATGGGATGATTTTGGTCCGCTTTGTTTTCATAGCTGGTGGTCGGAAAACATACCAGACAGCGAGTTTGAAAGAATCGCGGCCCTGGCAAAAGCATGGGAACGACCCGTCTGGTGCAGCGAATTAGGGTTTGATGCCATGGCGCATCGCACAAAAGGAATGAACAAAACATGGGATTACGGAATGAGATTCGCAGTAATTTCCTATCGAATGTTGAAATTTGCTCAGGTGGAAGTATCCCAGTATTGGACATGGCAAAACAATTACGCAATTATGTCTTCCGATTTGGAAGAGAAGTACCCATCCTATTATGTCACCCGCCATCAGGTAAGATTTTTAAATAACGGAATACAAATTGTGCATACGCAAAGCTCTGACGAAAATATTCTGCCATTGGCTGGCGTTCACCCGGATGGAAAAAAAGTATTGTATGTTATTAATCGGCATGAAAAGCCTGTAAACATTCGGGTTACAGGATGGGATACCGGTATAATTGATCATGTTTGCACTACGCGAGAACAGTTATGGGAAACCAATGAAAACATTGGCAAAACCAAAGATGGTATCGTAACATTGGAGCTAAAACCAGCATCAGTTAATTCCTTCGTACTTCAGTAATCTTATAGCACAGAGCGTTGTCTTGAGGGCGGAATGTAAAAGACAATATTCGTTTATGCCGGATGAATGGCATAAAGCGGAGGAATCAGGGTTTAAAAAACCGGAATAATTAAATATAAAATGAATTAATTCGTAATTTTGCGGACTTAATATTAACACACAAAATTCAAACATCATTATGAGAAAAAGTATTGTTGCAGGAAACTGGAAAATGAACAAAACTCTTGATGAAGGTGTTGCTCTGGCCAAAGAAATTAACGGTAAAGTAACCGATAACGGAGTTACTGTTATTGTTTGTCCACCCTTCATACACCTGACGGAGGTAAATAAAGTATTAACAAGCGGATTGGTTGGATTATCAGCCCAGAACTGTGCCGATCATGACAGTGGTGCATATACCGGAGAGGTTTCACCGGCAATGATAAAGTCAACGGGTGCTGAATATGTAATTGTTGGCCATTCAGAAAGAAGATCATACTACGGTGATACAAACGAAATACTGAAATCAAAAGTTGAACTTGCGCTTGCCAGCGGGTTAACACCCATTTTTTGTTGTGGCGAGGTGCTTGAGGAGCGTGAAGCAGGCAATCATTTTGAGGTTGTTAAGTCTCAAATTAAGGAAGCGTTGTTTTCTCTCTCTGCTGACGACATGAAGAAAATCATTGTCGCATACGAACCGGTATGGGCTATTGGAACAGGAAAGACGGCAACACCTGATCAGGCACAGGAGATGCATAAAGAAATCAGGGAATTTCTGGGTGAAAAGTACGGAACTGCACTCGCTGATGAATTATCAATACTTTACGGTGGAAGTTGTAAGCCGTCAAATGCCAAGGAACTATTCGGTAATCCGGATGTTGATGGCGGATTAATTGGAGGGGCATCCTTAAAAGCAGACGATTTCATAGGAATTATTGAGGCATTTTAAACAGGATTGACATCTATTCAGGTATTGTGGCATAATGCCAAAGGTTTAGCGCATGCTTCAACCATCATCCAATGTCTCACAACAGAGCTTTCAGAAGATTGCTTTCCTCTTGAACAGAATTGAATATTCATTTAAAAAAAATACATAACTTCAACGACTCAGGCTTCAATGGTTTGGGTCGTTTTTTATTTTAAATTTTGAACACATACCAAATGATTTGAAAATCAATGTTAAATGCCTGACTTAAGCCAATAAAAGATATGTGCTATAGTGTCATAATTTCAATTTATAAATAAGTATGCAAATGCGTTACGTGGAAGTTTCATGTCATTTACAATATTTTGATCAGCAAATCATTGATATTCTTGTTGCTGAGTTAAGTGAAATCGGCTTTGAAAGTTTTCAGGAAACAGAAACAGGGTTAAATGCGTACACCTCTCAAGCAAAATTGAATGAAGAGATGTTGAATCTTTTACCTCCCCAAATCGCTGATAATAGAATCGAGTACTCCAGTGAAACCATAGAGGAAAAAAACTGGAATGAGTTGTGGGAAAAAGATTATGATCCTGTTATTGTAGACAATCAATGTGCAATCAGGGCCCCCTTTCATCATGACCTGCCAAAATTGAAATATGAAATAATTATCGAACCCAAAATGTCCTTTGGCACCGGCCATCATGAAACCACTTCTCTAATGGTAAAAATGATGTTATCATTCAAATTTCAACAAAAACATGTTTTGGATATAGGCTGCGGAACCGGTATCCTGGCTATTCTTGCTTCAAAAATGGGTGCGTTGTCCATTTTTGCCGCTGACATTGATACTTGGGCGTACGAAAACACCGTTGAAAATATAGAGAAAAATAAATGCAAAAATATTGAAACATTCAGGGGGGGGATGGATGTATTACCTGATAAAAAGTTTGATGTGATACTGGCCAATATAAATCGCAATATTTTACTGGATGATATGTCAAAATATGCAGATGCTTTGAAACCGGGAGGTGATGTTTTCTTCAGTGGTATTTACAAAAATGATATGGAAGATATTGTGTTGAAAGGCAAAAGTAACAATCTGATTTTCATATATTTCATTGAAAAAAATAACTGGGTGGCATTGCAGTGCACCAAGAATGTTGGTCAATGAGAATCAATGAGGAAAACAAAACCTTTGGTCATAATTTTAACATATCAGGGTTTTGCGGAGAGTGGTTGCACGAAATTTGAATTTAAAATGTTTTTTTTGAAAAGGCTGCTATGATAAGGAACACGTTGATAGTATTTTTTTTAATGCTAATGTTATTCATTGGTTCAGGTCTGCAGGGAAATATTAACGCACAGAAATTCCCTTCAGAATATAACCAGTTTATTGAAGAATTTGAAGATTACATTGGTAAAAATCTGACAGGAGAGGATGAAGAATTGCTCGAAAAGTTTGTTGATTTGTTCACTGCGGATTCTTCCTATTTCAGCACGGAAGATAAAGATAACTTTATCCATACTTCCAATTTATTATACAAAAGAAGGGCCCGGGCCAATCCACATTTTCTGAATTATATTGATGCATTTGTGAGTTTTAAAGAAAATGCTCATAAAGATGAGAGTTTTAACCAATGGAAAGCGGCTTTAATCCATTTAATATCGCACAAGGACACGAAATTATCTGATTTAGGTTCGTTTTTTAAGAATACCATTTCGCTGTTAAATCGAAATGTGCTCTATGAAAGTTCTTCCGTGCAATGGAAGATAACCTCCGGTGATTTTGAGTACCGCTTTAAGGATAAAGTTAAATTGATTGTTCCTGAAACAAGCATTGTTTGCTATGCCAAACGAGACAGTATTCATTTACATGAAACTTCTGGCTGGTTCGAGCCGGTCGAATCATTATGGCATGGAAGTAAAGCTTTGGTTACCTGGGAGCGGGCAGGTTTCAAAAGGGATGAGGTATTCGCGACAATTCCTTCATATTCCATTGACATGACGGGATCTGATTATCATGTTGATTCAGTGGTGTTTACCAATAAGCATTATTTTGATTACACGTTGTTTGGTGAGTTAACCGATAAAGTAAAATTCAACAAAACTCCCGAGTCTGCAGATTATCCGCAGTTTGATTCATATCAAAAGAACTTTGATATTGAAGATATCTATGAAAACGTGAATTATCGGGGCGGGTTGTCCATGCAAGGTTCCAAGCTTGTTGGAACAGGTAACAACGAGAAAAGTGCCAGGCTGGAAATTTTAAGAAACGATACCGTTATATTGGAAGCTTCATCCAATTATTTCGCTTTTAAAGAAGACAGGGTGAACGGCGTGAAAACATCTGTGAAAATTATGATTGAACAGGACTCCATTTTCCACCCCGATTTGGCCTTTACATATATAGTTAAAAACAGGGAGCTATCGTTGATACGAACCGATAATTTTAATTCTCAGAGCCCCTATTTCAATTCGTATCACAAAGTAGATATGAATTTTGAACAGTTGAACTGGAGAGTTGGTGAGTCTGAAATAAGATTTACCATGCTGCCTGGCTCAAGTATCGGTAATGCCAATTTTGAATCTATCAATTTTTTTAATTATGATCGCTTTTATAAGCTTCAAATGCGTGATCCGGTCCATCCACTCTACGCCATAAAGAAGTTTGTGCAAGGATACGGTAATGAAAAATTTCCGATCATTGAATTTGCCCATTATATGAAACGTTCCATTGAACTGGTTCGGCAAATGATGATGCGAATGTCCTTTCAGGGATTTGTTTTTTATGATGTAAACACGGATGTTGTTACCGTTAAACAAAGATTGTATGATTATCTTGCGGCAAGTATCGGGCGGATTGATTACGATGTAATGGATATCCGCTCTACAACAAATGCTCCGTTGGATAATGCTATTTTAAACCTCAAAACCAATGACCTAATCATCAACGGCGTACCGCACGTTTTTTTGAGTGATTCACAGGCGGTGAATTTGTATCCAAGAAACAATCAGATTGTGATGAAACGCAATCGAAATTTTATGTTTGACGGTACCATTGACGCAGGCCTGTTTACCTTCTTTGGAGATAACTTCTTTTTTGAGTACGATAGCTTTAAAATTGAACTCCAAAATATTGATTCGCTCCGTATGCGTTATTTCAAGGATGAAAAAGACAATTTTGGAAATCCGCTCATCGGAAATGTTGATACGAAAATAGAAAACCTCACAGGTGAATTACTCATTGATGGTATTGATAATAAATCCGGAGTTAAAAGCTATCCCGAATATCCGTTATTTAAAAGCCTGGAGAATTCTTACGTCTATTATGATGATATCAACATTGAAGATGGTGTTTACAGCAGGAAGAATTTCTTTTTTGAACTTGAACCTTTTGCACTTGACAGTTTAGATAATTTCAATAAATCAGGATTAACTTACGAAGGCGTGTTATATTCCGGTGGTATTTTTCCGGATATTGAAGAGAAGTTAAGCATTCAACCGGATAATTCTCTTGGATTTGTGCATGAAACCGGAGATGAAGGATTACCGGTGTACAACGGAAAGGCCGATTATGTTAGTGTTATAACGCTTAACAATAGTGGACTCAGGGGAGGTGGAACATTGAATTATTTGACATCGTCAACCATATCGAATGACTTTAAATTTTATCCTGATTCAACCAATGCAGATGCACTGGAATTTACAATAGACAAACAACTTGTATCAACGGAATATCCGGCAGTTCAGACAAAAAACAACTATGTTCACTTTATGCCTTATGAAGACGAACTGTATGCTTATCAAAAAACAGAACCTTTTTCAGTGGTTACCGATACTTCTATGCTTTCAGGAAATCTCCTGCTTGAGCCATCCGGATTATCCGGAGAAGGTAAAATGGATTTAAAAAACTCGGAACTCGTGTCAAACAATTTTATTTATAAAGCGGATGAAATTTTTGCGGACACTGCTGATTTTTATCTAAAGTCGATACACGGTGAAGGCTATACCGTGGTTTCGGAAAACGTGAAATCTCACATCGACTATAAAGCCCGAAAGGGGATATTTGATTCAAATGAAGATTTCGCGATGGTTGAATTTCCTGAAAACAAATACATTGGCTTTATTGAGCACTACATTTGGTTTATGGAACGGCGCGAACTGGAAATGGGAGCAGAGGAGATGAAAGGAAAACCTTTTATTGCCAGGTCTGATCCTGCTTTTAATGAATCAAAGGAAGGTGCGCTTTATGTTTCTATCGATCCCAGGCAGGATTCACTGAATTTTGTTTCTCCGGTGGCTTACTAT
Source organism: uncultured Bacteroidales bacterium (assembly GCA_964486145.1). Taxonomy (GTDB): domain Bacteria; phylum Bacteroidota; class Bacteroidia; order Bacteroidales; family JAAAOM01; genus CAZAMT01. The sequence goes on along the minus strand of CAZAMT010000073.1, from coordinate 3,259 downwards.
GATTATGTAAACAATCAAATCAACGCCACTCGTGTAAAATATATTGACTTAGCTGATGCACGAATTTATCCGCACGAAGGTCATGTGAGGGTTGAATCCAATAACCGGATAAAAAGGCTGGAAGATGCCGAAATTATTGCCAACAGAAACTCCAGGTACCACCTGATTCATACAGCCGGCATTGATATTTTCGGAAAGTATGATTACACCGGTCATGGTAATTATGACTATATTGATGAAACTGGTGAAACCCAAATTATTCATTTTGAGGAAATTGGTCTCGACACTGCAAGAAAAACCATTGCGAAAGGTGTAATCCCTGAACCTGAAGATTTCACCCTAAGCCCGAATTATAAATACCAGGGTAAGGTACGTTTATTTGCTGACAGGAAATTATTAACTTTTGATGGCGCTGTTGAAATTGAGCATAATTGCGAGGGGGTGGAAAAACAATGGTTAAGCTTTGAATCGGAAATTGATCCGGACAGTATCTATATTCCTGTGGCAATGCAGCCATTAAATATTAACAATAGCAAAATTTACAATGGAATGATGGTGGCCAATGATTCCATCCATATTTTTTCAACATTTTTCGGGAACAGGAAAAATTACAGTGACGAATACATCATAACTGCAGATGGATACCTTCATTACAGCAAAGCCGAAGAGCTTTATAAGGTTGCAAGCAAAGCCAAGTTGGATTCATTCTCAATTCCTGGTAATTACATAAGTTTCCATCGTGAAGCCTGCGAACATTACGGAGAGGGTAAATTGAACCTCGGTGTTGACCTGGGGCAGGTAAAGCTTATGCCTGTTGGAAATGTACGAAGAAATATACCCGAAAATTCAACATCCATAAAGATGTTGTTGGGAGTTGATTTCTTTTTAACAGATAATGTTCGTTCAGTTTTTGCAACAGATCTGGATAGCCTGCCCGGCGAGCCAGTGGATATAACCAATAATCTTAACAAAAAAGCAGTCGCTGAACTGCTTGGAAGGGAAAGCGCTGAAATGTACTATTATGAAATTGGATTGTTTGGTGCTGTTAAAGAAACACCGCCCGAATTAAATAAGACCATTGTATTCAATGATTTATCCATGGAATGGGATGATGAATCCAATTCATACCAGTCAGTGGGAGAAATTGGAGTTGGAAGTGTTGGTGGTGTTCAGGTGAATAAGAAGTACGAAGGATATGTAGAGATTGTGAAAAAGCGAAGTGGCGATTTGCTTGACATTTATTTAAAAATTGATGACCGTAACTGGTATTACTTTGGCTATAGCAGGGGAGTTCTTCAAACATTATCATCCAACCAGGAGTACATCAGCCTTATAAAAGATCAGAAAGTGAAAGATAGAAAATTAAAGGTGGGCAGAGGCGAAACGTCATACATGTATTTGCTGTCAACGGATCGAAAAAAGAATATGTTTTTGAGACGCTGGAGAGAAAAACTTGCAACGGAACAAGGAAATACGGAGCAATAATGAATAGTTCTAATACTGTTTTATCTTGCACCCAGTTCAATTACTTCTAAATCTGTAATTTTTTTATTATCAATTGCAAACCGGATCGCTGTTCGCATTTTGTGAAATCCGTATTTCCCGGCAGCTCCCGGATTAATATGCAATAGTTGATGTTTCTTATCATACATTACTTTTAATATATGCGAATGCCCGGTGATAAATAAATCGGGGGGATTTTTCCGTATTTCGTCCTTCACTGAAACATCATATTTATTCGGATATCCCCCAATATGTGTTATCCAAACATCCACCTTTTCGCATAAAAACCGCTGGTGTTTCGGGTATTCGGCCCTGATATCCTGACCGTCAATATTTCCGTAAACGGCTATGACAGGTTTAAAAGAAGATATTTTCAATAAGGTATCAATGTTACCAATATCCCCCGCGTGCCATATCTCATCACGATCTTTAAAATGGTGGATGAGCCTGTCATCAAAACATCCATGTGTATCTGAAAGCAAACCAATCTTGCGCATTTATCCTCCTGTAATTTTTTGTAGATTTGGTCGAAAGTAATAAATAATTGGATAATCATCGATGAATTTATTTTATGCCCCGCAGTGTAAAAATAAACAAGTGTTTGGGCTTGATGAAAATGAATCCAGGCATTGCATTGCAGCGTTGCGTGCTGGAGTGGGGGAAATATTACATGTAACAGATGGTCGGGGAATGCTCTGCAAAGCAAGAATTTCTGGAATTGGTAAAAAAAATGTTCAGGTTGAAATCATCGAAAGGCAGGAGGGTTATGCTACATTGCCTTACAATTTGCATATTGCAATTGCACCAACAAAGCAAATGGACAGGTTGGAATGGTTTGTTGAGAAAGCAACGGAAATCGGTATTACAAGCATAACTCCTTTGATCACCGAACATTCTGAAAGAAAGCAAATCCGAAAGGATAGACTCGAAAAGGTAGCCATTGCTGCCATGAAACAATCACTAAAAACAGAAAAACCTGCAATTCATAATCTGATTCATTTCAATGAATTCATTGATCAGAAACTTTCGTCAAAGGCATTTTTGGCACATTGCCGGTATTCAATATCGAATTTACTGCTTGATGGTATAAACAAAGGAGATGATATAACCATTCTCATTGGTCCGGAAGGTGATTTTTCAAAAGCAGAAGTTGCTATGGCTCTGAAAAACGGGATAAAAGAAATATCCCTGGGCAACAGTCGGTTAAGAACTGAAACCGCAGGGATCGTAGCTTGCCACTCAGTCGCTGTAAAAAACCGATAAATTTTTTACTCCTGAAGATTTCGTGCAAAATCCAAAACACGCTGCACTACCTCTTCACGCACAGTTCTTTTGTAAGAATTCAAATGTTTAAAAACATTTTTTAGATCCGGAGCACTTTTATACTCCAAAACTTCATCGACATTGATTAAATCTGTCTTTTTAGATAAATTATCAATAACGACATGAAAGGTAGAATTTTGTTTCATAGGCCTTACTTTTTTTTAATTAATACCTTAGAAACGACTTGCAAAACTTAAATATTGCGTAAGTTACGAAAATTCTACCCTTTGTTCAACTTTTTGTAATTAATTAGAACCCAAATTGAGCGATTACGCTCAATCGACGAAGAAAAAGTAAGCATTTCACCTTACCCATTCGGTGAAATGCAACATTTTCTATGTCCCCGATTCACGGGGTAAACAGGGGTTATCCGCCTAAGCGGAAAAGCGTTACTTCACTTCGTTCGTACCGTTCAACTTAGGTAGAACAATGC
>CAZAMT010000072.1:0-14973 GCA_964486145.1 uncultured Bacteroidales bacterium | reverse complement strand
AAAATATGAATGAATTTAGGGAAAAATACATCAACCCGTTTACCGACTACGGTTTCAAAAGACTCTTTGGCGAAGAACCAAACAAAGACCTTTTGCTTGATTTCCTTAACGAATTGTTAAAAGAGGAACAAGGGCTGATTACCGAATTGACATATCTGAAAAACGAAAACCTTTCGACTACCGAATTAAACAGGAAAGCCATTTTTGACTTATACTGCACAAACGAAAGGGGCGAAAAATTCATTGTTGAACTACAGAAAACAAAGCAAAAATTCTTTAAGGACAGGACATTATATTATTCTACTTTCCCAATAAGAGAGCAGGCGGTAATCGGCAGTGATTGGAACTTTGAACTGAAAAAAGTCTATACTATAGCAATTCTGGATTTTGTTTTTGACGAAGACCAAAACGAACCCAATAAATTACGCTACGATATAAAACTGACCGACATCCAAACAAAAAAAGTGTTTTATGACAAGCTTACTTTCATCTACCTGGAAATGCCAAAGTTTAATAAAGTTGCGGAGGAACTTGAAACCAGGTTTGACAAGTGGCTTTTTATTCTGAAAAACCTTCACAAACTTGAAAGGGTTCCAGAAAAACTCAAGGAAAACATTTTTCTGAAACTATTTGAAACCGCTGAAATAGCTAAATTCAGTCAGTCAGAATATCAGGAATACGAAGACAGCTTAAAATACTATCGGGATATTAAAAATTCGTTAGATACAGCAAAAGAAGAAGGAAAGATTGAAGGAAAGATTGAAATTGCAAAAGAAATGATAAAGGACAAAGAACCTGTTGAGAAAATAATGAAATATACAGGATTAACTGAAAATGAAATTAACGAATTGAAACAATAACAAATGGTAACACTGTATATACAAAATAGGCGAGACAGTAGTAAATTCAACGGTTGTTGCACGCTTCAAATTTGTAGCGGTTTGATAAGTTTGAAGCCCGCAATCGCCTACTTTTCATATACTCAACGTTATTTCCAGCATTTTTTGTGCACGTGTTTTTATTTCTTCCGGTGATTTTCTGGCCAAAAAATCAACATCAATGCCACCCATGATGGCAATCTGCTCACCCCAGTTCTCATATGCCTGCTCAACAGGTACAATTCCGTCTTCAAAAGAATGTTTACCATCGAATTTCATATCATCAATAACCTCATTCATCACAGCATTCAGATTACCACAGGAATGTAAAATGGCTGGTTTATTATTTTGATGTATTACCTCCACCATTGCCTTGTGCCAGGGAAATACAAATTCACGCATGCTCTCCGGCGGCAACATGGTTTGTGTTTTAAAGCCCCAATCATCATTTGTAAACAACGCACCGACATGATCAAACGAGGCTACAATCCTGTAATAATCACGCGAACAAGTACCTACCGCATCAAATATTTGTTTACACAATTCAGGGTTTTCCAATGTCATAAAGCAAAGTCGCTCAAATCCAACAAGATCGATTACATTTTCAAGTACACCTCCCGGAAGGGTCGCAATACATTTCATACCATCCGGAAGCATATTTTTTAACTCCTGAAAAACAGCGTAGTCATCGTTTTTCGGTTCAGGCCACGGGTACTTCTCGAAACTTTTTTCATCCGTAATGATTTTTCCTTCGTTTAGCGATCGGGTATCTTTTTTAAGAATTTCATCCATTTGAAAAGCAAGGGTGTCTGTCAACCATGAAGGGATGATAACAAAATCATAACCAGTTTTGTAATACGCATCAATGATGATTTCTAACTTTTCAATATTCCCTGGTTGCATTTCAATATTTTTACCTGTGAAATATTCGTAAATATTTTTGTTTAAAAAAAACTCAAACAATACAGGTTCCTGTTTTTTCTGGCGATTTAATACTGAAATTATTCGATTAAAATCCGGATTATTTTTTGCTTTTATCATTGCCACTACCTCCTATAACAATATTTACATTCATGCTTCAGTTTAAAAAATTTCCTTTAATTGGTTAAGAGAAAAAATTTCATATGTGAGGTTTTGATTATGTGATTTTTTATCCGGATTAAAATACACCTGATCCAGTCCAAATTTTTTTGCACCCAGAATATCTACCTGTAAATCGTCCCCCACCATCAAACTCTCTTTCTTCTTTGCATTGGCCGTTGACAATGCATATTCAAATATTGCTGCTTTTGGTTTTTGTGCACCAGCATTATCCGAAGTTATTACTTTTTCGAAAAATTGAATAATCCCGCTGTTTTTAAGCTTTAACGTTTGAACCTCCTTAAATCCATTTGTGATAATATGAAGGCTGTACTTTCCTGTTAAGTATTGCAACACAGATTTTGTATGTGGAATCAAATTTGTTTTTAATGGAGCAATATCCAGGTATTTGTCTGATAATTGTTCAGCGAGTACATTGTTTCTGACATTGTAGTCATTCAAAACCAATTGAAAGCGGTATATACGTAAAAAATCTTTTTTAATCCGGCCCATTCTGTATTCCTCCCATAACCTCTCATTGTGCTTATGATAACTGTTTACCAGCATATCCAATGATGGAATAAAACTTCCAAGATCATAATTTATGTAAAGATCGTGGAACGCATCACGGGCATTTTTTTCAAAGTCCCACAAGGTTCTGTCAAGGTCGAAATATATGTTTTTATATTGATTCATCAAAGATTATATATCGTATATTAGCCGCTCAAAAATAAAAATAAATAACCATTGTCATGAGAAGAATGCTCATTTTTATTTTGCTTGCAACGTATGTATATATATCCCATTCCCAAAACCTTCAGTTGCATTATGATTTTGGAGAAGGAAGAAAATATCCAACCACCACCGTGGAAATGTTTCGTCCGGATACCTTTGGTTCAACGTTTTTCTTTATCGACATGGATTACGCAGGTGTAAACAACGGTATATCGCTTGCTTACTGGGAAATAGCAAGGGATCTGCAATTCTGGAAGGCGCCTGTTGCTTTGCATATTGAATATAATGACGGACTTTCCATTTTTTTGGGAGATACACTTGGTGAAATTTTCAGGCAATCATGGTTTACCGGGATTTCGTTCCCTTTGCAGTTCGGGTCGCTTTCATTGACAACCATGGTTTTGTATAAGGCTACCAAAAATTCAAATGGCGCTGATGTTCAATGGACAAATGCATGGTTTTTACCACTGTTGAATGGAAAGTTCTTTTTTACAGGCTATTCAGATTTATGGACTGAAGATAAAAATTTTTATTCTGCGTCTTCGAAAGATAAAAAATGGGTGTTTCAGGCTGAACCACAGCTATGGTATAATTTTTACCGGGGTTTTTCGGCAGGTGGTGAACTGGAAATCTCCAAAAACTTTATTCCCGGCTCTGATGCATGGGAATTTATGCCTACGTTAGGCTTACGTGTTGATTTTTAGAACTTGCTTGAATGCTTTAATGAGCAGACTCGACTTTTTGTGGGATTCCGCTTTCAACTGGATTATTTGGATCATTTGACCATTCAAACCAACCTCCGTCAAATACCGAAATATTCGGCCATCCCATCATGAACGCATTAAAAAAAGCCTCGCTGCCCCGCCAGCCGGTACCGCAATAAAATGCCAGATGTTTTTGAGGATCAAGCCCCTGTTCATTCCAGTTTTTCTCAACTTCATGATATTCAAGCATGGTATGGTCCAGGTTTCGGTAGTTTTCCATGTGATAGGCATCACTCCCGCAATTGCCAAAAACGGCACCAGGTATTCTTCCCGTTTTTTCGATGTAGTTGTACCCACTCACATTACCAATAAACTCCTCCCAACTACGCACACTAATGAGGTCTCCTTTATCTGAAAACAATAACTCTTTGGCTTCATCAATGTCGACAATGTATTCGGGATGCCCCGGGATATCCGCACCAAAATCATCCACCGGAACCGGCTGATAATTTTCGGTAGATATTTCATATCCTTCCTCTTTCCACGATGTCAACCCGCCATTTAAAATTCTAATGTCTTCCACGCCCGCATACAACATGATTAGAGCACACCGAATGGCCGCGAGATGACCGGCACTTTTTCCCGGAAACTCATCTTTGTTGTCCGGATACGAGAACCTGCCGTAAAAAACTACCGTGGTGTCGTGTGTAATCCCAAGTGACTGTAACGTTTTTCTCAGTTCTTCCGGTGACCGACGGTTCCAGGTTTCCTCAGATTCCAGGGAAAGCGTGTCTAAGGAAACGGCATTCGGTATATGACCTATTTCGTAATCTGAATGATTTCCATAGTGTGCGTGACAAATAACATAGTTTTCACCGGTAAAGGTTTGTGGCCTGCCTCCTGATATTAGTTCGTTAACCCACTGTGGATACACCAGGTGGCGAAAGTTAGTCAATTGTTGCATAGGCATTTGATCATTTTTACTCCACTCTTCAACGAAATCATGGTACAATCGGATGTTATCGTATCCTGCACGTAGTAACATTGTTGCCACTTCTATAGATTCATCAGGATGATACCCGTAAATGGTTATTGATTTATCCGGTGTAATTTCCTTGGATTTTACAATTTCAAGCCAGTCAATGTAACCGGTCCATTTGTGCGGAAGGCTTTTTGCTCCTTTAATATGGCCACCCCGGGGCTCATTTTTGAGTGACCAACCGTTGTAAGCTGCCATTGAACGAGCATCAATGAGAATATGGTTTTGTTTTTCAATATTTCTTAATAGTTCTTCTGTAGTAACGATGTGAGGTTGAGCGGCCATATGGTATAATTTAAAAACAGTTTAGAATTCGCAATTAGCTATAATAAACATGTAAAAGTTGGTGCGAAGTTTTGTTCATTTCCTTTGAACTTTACTCAATACTAACCGTATGAAATAAACTAATAAAACTAGCTCTTTACATTTGGTACAAGTGACAATATATTAATCGTTAACAAAAACTAATTTAATTCCATTAGGATGAATCAACAAATGATATTCTGCAAATTAATTTACTTAGTAATACTTTTTTTAATTGTAAGCTGTGAAAAAGAGAAAATCATATATAAATATGATTCAAATGAATTACCGAGTGATGGCTACATTAGGTTTACAGTAAATTCAACGAGGGATAATGCTACTTATTCAAAATCTTTTGAATTTGAATCATATAAAAGTTACTTCGATTCGTATATCGGGAAAATCGATTCAGAACATGATTTAATCTCTGTTAAGAGGTATTCTAAGGACTTGCAAAATTACATTGGCTTTAACATTTATGTTTTGAACGATTCAATGGTTAAAATTTCAAGAATTACCTATGATGTTTCCTTCTTAAACAATAATAAAATTATTCATGAAGTTCAGTCATCTCAGGATGTTTGTATAACAAATTTTGTGTATGATTCACTAAATCATCGATTCATTGCAGATTTCAATTATAGCTTCAAACCTTCAAGTATCAAAGAATTATTAATTGAAGGTAAGTTGAATGTCCATTTGTTTGAATATCAATAAGCCTCGCATCTAAATTTTGAATGGCTCTCATTTATAGCATGAACTATCTCTTCCCATGTAAAACGGAATTATTAAACTTCCCGAATAGTTTATCAAAAAGTAACCTGTGTTCGTTGAATGCAGTAATGCGGTTATTTAATAGTTCATGTTTATGCCGATTGCGATTTTTAACCCTCCTCCTGCTCATCCGAAGGTTATTGATAGGATTTATAACAATCTATTATCCCAAAAATAATCCTCATGTCTCACCAATTGAACCGTTTTTCTAAAATCAGGATGATTTACATTGATGACATAATTGTATTCAAATGGAACTATAACAGATGGAACTTTAAGTAAGAGAGACTCCATGCTTTGATACCAGGTACTGCCTATATTCTGAAGTAAAGCATATGCGGTCATTTTTCTCCAGTTTTTCGGTAATTCTGAAATCTTAATTTGACGAATCAAATGATCACTTTCATGCAGAGAAATTACCATAACCTGATAGTTAGATTCTGGCTTTATATGATTCATATGAACCAATAGTTCAAGGGTTGCCAGTGATCTTGATGATGCCGTGTAAATAACATGCTGCCCATCTGCATTCCAGCGATTGGCCCTTCCTGATGCTGTAAGAGAATGGGAATACTTATTATGAGAAATACGAAACACTTCCATGGTTAAGCATTATCGCCATATTCCATTGCAGATAAACGATCGTTAACAAAACGAATTCCGGTAATTGTGTTTAAAAACTTAACAGGGGAATTGTTATCAAAATAGAAATTTTTGGAATGAAGCCATTGATTAAACTGCTCATTCGTACCAAATACTTCCTTACCATGTTTAAACAAAGACAACAACAGGATTAACTGTTCTTTTATGTTGTTTTTCAGGTTATTACCAGGTTTTTTATAATTTCTTAACGTCTTTACACTAATATTAAACCATTCGGAAATGGTTTCATCCTGCAAAGATGAAATGTCCTTCAAAGCCTTCATATGGCTCCAGTTTATTTCTTTGTTTTGTAAAAAATACAGTACTTCCGGTTCCGATATTTTATCAGGGATTTGACTCAAAACCTGGTATTTTTTTTCTTTGACAGCTTCCATAATCAAACATTTAACAGTAAAAATAGGAATTTTTCCCTTTTACAACAAGAATAATTACCTTTTTTTTAAGTTTTAATACCAACCAGCCACCTTTGCCTTACTTTTTTCTAAGTAGAATGTAATTCTTAAATTCACCCAAAGGTTTACCGAAGAGTAACTTTTGCTCAATGAAGGTGGTTATGCGGTTTTTTAAACGTTCATGTTTGTGTGGATTCCGGTTTTTATTCCTTTTTCCACTCATCTGAAGTTGATCCTGCCAGTCAAATTTATCAATCCATTCTTTCATTACTTTGGGATGCGTACCCTTATAAACAGGTAATTTACCAACCACACCGTAATCAAACTCAAAATATTTTTTATTTGTTTTCTCAATCTCCTTTACCCGCTCCTTTCCCTGGTGGTTTGTGCGAAATGCCTTTATTTTACTTTTCATGTATGAAGGCGGTCGCACCCACCCGTAATGAAATACTTCAGCATGTGCTTTGGCAACTTTTAACTTATAAGTATTTTCCTGCTGGCGGTAGCTGATACCGTCAAAATCCGGAATCCTTCTGAACGACTGTGCTGATTCCCATGAATGAATTTCAGGATCATTTCGGATAATACGAATTTCGTACCTGTACCAGCCATGAGAAGTTTGGTAATGGTTGTAATCGCCCCAAAAATGCCGGTATTTAAACAACAGACCTTCCACTTCCTTATCGTCAAGCAATTCGTTGCAGCGGTTTTCAATTACAGGCAGGTATTTTTCATGAATAACCTCATCGGCCTGCAAGTAAAAAAGCCAGTCTCCCTTGCAATGGTTTTTGGCAATATCTGTTTGATGTGCATGTTCCATGCCCCTGGGATATTTTTCGATATCCCATTCGGTTTCAATAATTTTTATTTTAGGATCACCAATGGATTCAATTTCTTCCCTGGTATGATCATCATCATCACCCTTGCCAAGAGCCACTATAAACTCATCCACGATGGGCAAAACAGACATTATAGACTGCTTCATTGGATAGTAAAGTTTACTTACATTTCTACCCATTGTAAAACCGCTTATCTTCATTGATAGATTTTGTTTAGTTAAAGTATAGGTTCAATGCCGGTTTTATTCGAACATCTGCAAATCATGAAGCTTTTTATATACTCCCTTCTTCTCCAAAAGCTCATGGTGTTTACCTCTTTCAACTATTTCACCATCGTGCACCACACAAATTTCATCGGCATGTTGCACGGTAGAAAGTCGATGGGCAATAACCAGTGTTGTCCGGTTTTTCATTAAATTGGTCAACGCATCCTGCACCAACCTCTCCGATTCTGTGTCAAGTGCTGAAGTTGCCTCATCCAGAATCATGATGGGTGGATTTTTTAATACAGCTCTTGCAATGCTAACGCGTTGCCGTTGTCCGCCGGATAACTTACTTCCCCGATCACCAATGTTGGTGTGATATCCTTCGGGGGTATTCTCTATAAACTCATGCGCGTTGGCTACCTTTGCCGCTTCTATAACAGCCTGTTCTGTTGTGCGTTCAACACCAAATGCAATGTTATTGTAAAAAGTATCATTAAATAATATGGGATCCTGATTTACATTACCAATCAGGTTTCGAAGATCCTTAATTTTGTAAGTTTTAATGTTAATGCCATCAATTAATATTTCTCCGGCGATTACATCGTAAAATCTGGGTAACAAATCGGCAATGGTAGATTTTCCCGAACCTGATTGACCAACCAGTGCAATGGTTTTTCCTTTTGGAATATTGAGATTTACATTTTTCAGGACATCTTCATGGGTATATTTAAAATACACACTTCTGTATTCAATGGCTTCAATGAATTTTTCAATAGGTTTGGCATCAGGTACTTCAACAATTTTATTTTCTGCAGCCATAATCATGTCAATACGATCGGCTGCTGCCATCCCTCTTAACACGCCGTAATACGCATTGGTAATGGCTTTAGATGGATTGATGATTTGTGAAAAAATAGCCAGGTATCCAATAAAAGCCTGTGATGACAAGGTGCTGTTATCCTTAAAAACAAGTGATACGCCGTACCACATCACGAAAATTAAAACAACGGTTCCAAGAAATTCACTCAACGGACTTGCAAGGTATCTTCTTCGCCACATGTTGACCATCAACCGGACATAATTGTTGTTTTCTTTACGAAATTTTGTCTGAACATTATCTTCGGCATTAAAAGCCTTTATGATTCGTAACCCGCCCAGAGATTCTTCCATGATGGACATTAAATACCCCATACTTTCCTGTATTTTTACAGATGTTTTTCGGAGTGACCTCCCGATTCGGCCAATAAAAATACCGGACAGTGGGAGAAGAAGAATTACGAACAATGTAAGGTTCACACTCATCGAAAAAAGAATGGAAAGGTAAACAATGATCAAAATTGGTTCACGAAAAAAGAAATCGAGTGATCGGATAACTGATTGTTCCACCTCGTTCACATCCGTAGTCATCTTTGACATTACATCACCTTTTTTCTCATCTGAAAAAAACCCCATGTGTAGCTTCAGGATCTTATCAAATAAGGCATTCCGAATATCTTTCACTATACCGTTTCTTACGGGGGCGAGGATGTAGGATCCGGTGTAATGCAACCCGTTTTTAAAAAACGATAGTATCACGATGATGATACTCACAAATACAACTGCGCTTATGCGCCCTTTTTCAACGATAATCTCATTCACTTCATAATTAAAGATATCGCGAATTGTGTTGATGGAAAACTCGAACTCGGGCCTTACAGGAACAATGGGTTGGTTATCAAACAGAATACCTAAAAACGGTATAATCATGGCTATGGATGAAACCGAAAAGATGGCAGATGCAGCGTTAAAGGATAAACTAATAATTACCTTTACCCAGTAAGGTTTGACATATCGAAAAAGTTTATAAAAATTCTTCATTTATTCTTTAACCCGGATTTTCAACGCGCACAAAAGTATAAAAAAATATGCGACAATGATGGAAGAAATCCCAGAATTACTATCAATAAAAAAAAACGTTGAGTAAAATTTTAAAAATCAGCCAAGTTCACTGATCCTTTCCAAGCGGTTCATATCAAGGATTTTAATTTTTCTTCCATCCAAAGCAATCACGTTCTCGCTTGCAAAACTTGACAACGTTCGAATAGCGTTTGATGTGGTCATACTGGATAGGTTGGCAACATCTTCCCTTGAGAGGTAAACCTTTATGGTTTGGCCATTGGGTTCAAAACCATACGTATCTTTGAGAAAAATCAATGATTCGGCAAGCCTGCCGCGAATGTGCTTTTGTGTTAGGGTAACTGTGCGATTGATGGAGAATCCAAGTTCCGAAGCAAATGCCTTGATGATGCTTAGTGACAGGTTGCTATTTGAACGAAGCAGGTTAAAAACATGCTCTTTGTCCATTACGCAGATAACCGAATCTTCAATTGCAACGGCGGTGGCTGTATGCTTTTCTTCGGCAAACAGCGCCCTGTATCCGATAAACCCGGTAGGTTTGGCAAGACGCACTATTTGTTCACGACCGCCAACCCCTTCCTTAAACACTTTCACCTTGCCTGATGATAAACAAATCAACCCGGCCGGTGTATCACCCTCTCTGAAAATCGTTTCTGATTTTTTATACGATTTGCATACTGCGCCCTCCTTGAGCATCCGCTTTTCCTCTTCACTCAGCACATGAAACACGGACTTTGGATTATCAATACAGTTATCCCAACTTTGCTCAACTTCCTTGGACATGTTTAAACAGATTGAATAAAAACAATAATGCGAATATAAAGTAAAATATTTGAAATTGCTGAAAAGCGCTGTTCATTCTGGATTTGGAATACAACCGGTTTTCTTAACTTAATGTTTTTCGAGCTTTTGATTAAACAAGGTGCAATCCAGTTAGGAATTAGAACATCACAGCCACTCGCAGTTTCACCATATTCATTGTAGCTTTATCATCTTCATTTTCTGTAATATCAGTAAACCCATTGTGATAATATACTCCTGCTGCAATTGCCGTGGAACCACCCAATCCGTATTCAATCCCTCCACCAATGTGGTAACTTAGCTGAAACGCGTTTATTTCTTCGGTTGCATCCAGATCGTTAATATCATCGTAACTGCTATTGATGAGTGCCTTCACATTTATTTCAGGAGTAACACCCACTTGTCCGAAGTAGGTAATATACCCAAATTCCCTGGTTTTCAGCTTTAGTCCTAACGGTAATGACAGGTACTGCAATTTGTATGTTAACTCCTCCCCGGCCGGTATTACTTCATCCTGAAGATTCAAATTTAACCGGACAGTGTCATCCAACATTACATTGCTTCCGGTAAGATGTATTGAGATCCCCGAAGTAAACGCATAATTTTCTGTGAAATATTTGTCAATAATTAATCCAATATCAACGCCCAGACGGCTTGATTCCTGAGAAAAAACATTACCACCTACAGTGAACCAGCTAAGTTGTGGGTCGACCTTAATCCCAAACCTGACCCCTTCCTGAGCTGCAAGGCTTAAAACACTGAAAAACACTACAATGATTAATGCGTGTATTTTATTCATAATTAAACTTTTACGGACATTACTGCAAATTACAAGTACAAAAATAAAAAAATAAAATTACCCGTTTATCTTTGTATCCTGGTAAACTTAAATCATGTACTCACATGCACAGGATTCACAACAACTTTATCTTCGGAATGTTGGTTTTGATATTAAATTCATGTCAAATGAAGAAAGAAATTGACAGCATCATTTTTAATGGTACGATATATACACTCGATGAAGCATTCAACACAGCCAACGCGTTGGCAATTGATGATGGTATCGTTTTGGAAACCGGTGATTATGCCTCCTTGATCAAAAAATATTCTACTGCACACGAAATCAATCTGAATGGCAAATTTGTTTATCCCGGATTTTATGATGGCCATTGCCACTTTCTCGGTTACGGACTCAACCTCCGGCAGGCCGATTTAACCGGCACTGTTTCGTTTGATGAAATCATTGATCGGTTAAAAGAATACAGGAAAACAAACAACTCAACATGGATAGTTGGTAGAGGATGGGATCAAAACGACTGGCAAAACCCGTCTTTCCCTTCAAAAGAGCAATTGGATGCATTTTTCCCTTCCAATCCGGTATTTTTAACAAGAATTGATGGCCATGCAGCGCTGGTAAACTCCGTTGCCCTTGATATAGCAGGGATAATTGGAGAAACCAGGGTAAAAGGAGGTCAGGTACTTCTGGATGAAAATGAGCCAACAGGTATTCTCATTGACAAAGCCATTGATCTTGTACAATCAAAAATTCCGGAACCCGGCTGGGACGAAAAAAAGAAAGCACTATTGGACGCCCAGGAAAAATGCTTTGCCGTAGGATTAACTTCGGTAGCGGATGCAGGTCTTGAACTGGAAGATATCCGAATCATCGAGAATATGCATAATGATAGTTCCTTAAAAATACGCATTTATGGCATGCTTTCACCAAGTGAAGAAAATATTGAACAAATTGTTAAGAAGGGAAAAATACAGACAGAAAATTTAACTGTCAATTCCATAAAATTATATGCTGACGGGGCACTGGGTTCAAGAGGTGCTTTATTGTTAGAACCGTATTCAGATGACCCCGGAAATACCGGTTTGCAAATGTATGAAAATGGCTATTACAGGAAGCTTTGCAGCCTGGCGTACAAGCATAATTTCCAGGTAAACACGCATTGCATCGGTGATTCGGCAAATCGCCTTATGCTTAGGATTTATGCTGATTTTTTAAAAGAAAAAAACGATCGCCGTTGGAGAATTGAACATGCACAGATTGTACAGCCACACGATTTCAGTTATTTTGCAAATTTTTCAATCATTCCAAGTGTTCAAACGACTCATGCTACATCGGATATGTATTGGGCTGAGGAAAGACTTGGACCGGAACGCATGAAGGGAGCCTATGATTATCAACGGCTTCTGCAACAAAATGGCTGGATTGTCAATGGCAGTGATTTTCCTGTTGAATCCATTAATCCTTTACTCGGTTTTTATGCGGCCGTATCAAGGCAGGATACGGCAGGTTACCCTGATAACGGATTTCAACCAGAAGGTAAACTTTCCCGTGAACAGGCACTCAGGGCAATGACCATTTGGCCGGCAAAAGCGGGATTTGAAGAGCATCTCAAAGGAAGCCTCGAACCCGGAAAAGTTGCAGATTTTGTTGTTCTTGAAAAGGATTTAATGGAAACGGATTTATCCGAAATACCCCTGTTGGAGATACACCAAACCTACATCAACGGTAAAAGCGTTTATTCAAGATAAACATCGTTCTTTGCCTTTTTATAGAGAGAAACCATTTCCTGTAACCTGGCAGGGTTGGAGGATGCAAGATCATCAATTTCCGTTGGATCATTATCAATATTGTACAGCTCCCAATCCTCGTTGTTGGCTTTTACAATTTTCCAGTCACCAGCACGAAACATCCGGAATCGATCTGTAAACCCGGAAATAAAATATTCCGGTTCTTCTCTTTCCCCGCCTTTGATTACAGGCAAGAGTGAGCGTCCATGCAACGGTATGGTTGCCGTGTCATTATACTGCTCCGGATATTCGATATTGACGATGTCCAGCATGGTTGGAAATATATCAACCACATGTCCGGGCTGAACTGCAAGAAAACCTTCCTTTATTTTTTCAGGCCAATGCACAATAAAATGGGTATGGGAACCACCCTCATGGCCAAATTGCTTAAAGTACTTAAACGGTGTATTACCTACGTTAGACCATCCTGCTGACAGCGTACGGTATGAATTTGCCGGTCCGGGTGGCACATCAAAATCGGTATTGCTGTCGTACGGGCAGGAACCATTATCTGAAAAATACATGATCACAGTATTTTCAAAAATACCTTTTTCCTTTAAAACCTGAATCAATCGTCCAATGTTTTGATCCATCCTGTCAATCATTGCAGCAAAAACTGCCATTTCCAAATCTAAATCATCTTTTTCCTGCGCGGTCAATGATTCCCATGGCCGGCAGAGAGGTATTTTTTCACGGATTTCCTCATCTCCTTTCGGGTGGCCCCTGAATTTATTGATGTTATCCGTTGGTTCAGATAACTGATACTTTTCTGTTAAAAGTCCGGAGGCTATCATCTTGTTGTATCGATTTTGACGGATGGTATCCCACCCGATTTTATATTTACCGCGATATTTTGCAATATCTTCCGGTCGTGCCTGCAACGGATAATGTGCAACATGGTAAGGCAGGTAAAGGAAAAACGGTTGTTCGGTTTGCATGGCGGAATCAATGTAGCTCGTTGCATAGTCTGTAAGCACATCTGTCTTAAAAAAAGGTTTCTTTTTTACCATGATTTCGTCCAAAGCCAATTTCCTGCCATCCTGGTAAAAAGGGTATTGGAAGGTACTGTCAGGGGGTATATGAAACTCATTGATAATTGGGAAATAAAATGAATAATCAAATACATTTTCTGCATAACAATGTTCCGGAACCCACCCCTCAAAATGTTCTTTACCAACATGAATGGTTTGATAACCCTGTTCTTTTAGCAAGGAGGTAAAGTTAAATGACCGGTAATCTCCACGGTAGTGCCCTGTTAGGAGACCGGAACGCGTGGTCTCACATTTTGCCAGGTTGTAAAAGGTGCGAAACCTTACACCGTTTTCTGCAAGTTCATCAAGATTTGGTGTTTGAATTTCACTTCCGTAACTGCCCAAATCGGAGTAACCAATATCATCACCCATGATGAGGATAATGTTTGGGTGATTTTGGTTTGAGTTACTTTTTTTACCTGATCCATTATTACAACCCACCAAAAAAAGCAATAAGCTGCAACAGATTAAAGAATGTATTTTCACTGGAATAAAATTAAGTTAGACATTTGTTTTTCAAAAATAATAAATCTAATAAAGAGTACGGTCTAAAAAGCCACTTTACCCCTAAATCCCCTAAAGGGGACTTCTTCAAACTGCTGATTTTTAGCTGTTCCCCTTTAGGGGCTAGGGGTGAAAACAATAAAAATCAGCAGTTTGAAGGCTTTTTAGACCAAACCCAATAAATAAATCGTAAATAAATGATATACGAATGAATACCGTACGCATCAACAGTTATTTTAAACTCGTCTGTATAAAAATTATATAAAAACTACCAACCCTCCAATATTTGATGTATCGAGCGTTATGTAAGACGTTTTTTAGTCTTATTCATTCACAAACAATCAGTAAACCTCTGTGTGCGATAAAGATTACTTTCAGTGAGCGCCGCTTCGCTCTGGTTCACTAACTCCCGTCTGGGCGAGACTAAGTGTATCTACATCGGGCTAATGCAGCCTTTGGCGGCACAAGCTCTGCTGTGTCATAAATTAAAATTATAACTTATGAATAGGGCAGGTTAGATGATTTGTAATCATTGAAAGACAAAA
>CAZAMT010000071.1:0-15027 GCA_964486145.1 uncultured Bacteroidales bacterium | reverse complement strand
CAATGATGATAAAAAACACATGCTGTTATCCATGAAAAGGATGATCAATTTTAATACAGGCAAATATTTAAATATTCCGCCGTACAGAAATTACCGCACCACTCACAATAATCAAAACAATACCGGCTATCTCAAGGAAATCAGGAAACGGGTCTCCCAACAGCACACCCAAAAAAATAGCAAATGGTATATTTACATAACCTACAGTTGAAATAATACCAGCCTTTTCCTCACCGTAAGCTTTTGTGATATATACCTGGCCCAACATTGCTGTAATACCAACCATAAGTAACCAGAACCATTGTTCGCCGGATGGCCAAACAAATGGTGAGACGATAAACTCGAATTTTAGATTATTGAGAAATGGGGCAAACAGCATTGAAATTACCGGTAAAATAATGCCCCATGACATGAACGACAGCACGATGCTTCGTGTCTCGTAATGTTTTTTTAGTTCACGGACAGAAGTGTAAGCTGCAGCCGCAAATACTCCATTAAAAATTCCCAGAAAATTGTTCAGTGGGTTACTATTTAAATCAGGACGAAAAATCAATAAAATTCCGGCAAACCCGATAAATATTGCCAACCAACCCGGAAGACTTAAACGTTCGTTTAAAAACATCATGGAAAAAATGGCAATGAATATCGGTGCGGTTTGAATAAACGTGATCGATTTTCCCAATCCAATATCCCCCATGTTGTAGAAAAGCGCATAAAGAGCAAGTGTACCTGATATCCCGCGGAACATTAACAGTCCGAACCTTCCTCCTTTGTTTTTTAGCGGTTTGCTTATAATTGTCGAAACAATAAATACAATTCCAATGACATTTCTGAAAAATACAATTTGAATGGAACTCAGGTCTCTGCTGGCCACTTTTACAAATGCCCCCATGGAAGCAAATACAAAGGAGGCAAAGATCATCATCAAAATACCTTTGCTAAACTGAAATCTGAATTTAGTCACACGGTTATAATTTAGCTTGCAAAACTAAGGAAAATGAAATGAATGCTGAATGCCAATGCTCAATAGCTGACAGGAACAAGGTAAATAAAAGCTAAAAAGGAATAAAGTACAACTGTTTCTAACAGCGTTAACCGATGGCCGCAACTTGTGATTTAATACCAACAATACAGGCTTCTACCAAATCTCTGTCGGTGTAATCCAGGCCTACCCAATTGATTGCAGCCCCGAGCGTGCTTACCACATGGACTTTCACAGGTAAATCGCTCTTTAGTAAATTGAACAAGGTAGTAATCACCACCTGATCCGGTGAATTGGTTATCTGTGCAATTCTGCGGGAACCATACAATTTGGGGCTTGTTTTAATAAAATTGATGTATTTTACAATATCTTTTTCGTTAAGTATCAATTTGGCATCACGATAATCATTAATAACATTATAATTTGGATTATAATACTTATCAAAACTCACATTATTCTGATAAAGAAAAAGGTCATTCAATCTTACCGAACCATAATAATATTCAACAATCAATTTCTTATCAGGAAAAATTTGATAATTCAGGTTTTGTTCCATTTCTCTCTAAGGTAATGTTATTAACAATTCACGTTCATCCTTGAATCATCAAAAATAGATGATTTACTTATGCATTTCGCGAAATTTACACTAACAGAGTCTTACAGGTAACAAATGGTTCATTTGATTAAATAAACTGCTGAACAGATATGACCAAAATTGATGTTCGTTTCGATAATAATAAGGAATTTCGTTAACTGCAAGCAGATGATGCTACACCCCGTCTATAATCCTTGTTTTGTTGACCGATTCATTAATTGAATGGAAACTTTAATTTATTTGCAGGTAAACACTTGGAGGTTTCAGCAGTTGTAATGATATGGTTTTGTAATCATTTTAAAAAAAAGTCAAATGGAAATAAAACTTTATGGTATCCGTGCGGCCATTCTTGATATGGATGGCGTTATAACAAATACCGCGACAGTGCATGAGCAAGCATGGAAACAAATGTTTGATGCGTTTTTAAAAACTAAATCGAAAGATTTCGAGCCATTCAACCGGCAAGACTATCTGAAATACGTTGATGGCAAACCCCGGTATGATGGGGTTGAAAGCTTCTTGAAATCAAGAAAAATCAATATTCCCTATGGCAAACCCACCGACAAACCTGAACGGGAAACCGTGTGCGGACTTGGTAACATGAAAAACAATCTGTTTTTGGAAATCATCAATAAAGATGGTGTTCAAACCTTTCCTGAAAATATTGAACAAATAAAAATCTGGAGAGAACATGGAATAAAAACAGCCGTCATTTCATCCAGTAAAAACTGTCGTACCATTTTGATGAAAGCCGGGGTGCTTGATTTATTTGATGCGCGGGTTGACGGTAAAACCTCGGAAGAAAAAAACATCAAAGGAAAACCCGAACCGGATATTTTTCTGCAGGCTGCAAACGACTTAGATACCGAACGATCCAAAGTAATAGTCATTGAAGATGCTATATCAGGTGTTAAAGCAGGTCGCAAAGGAAATTTCAGTATGGTTTTCGGCATTTCTCCAAAAGGAGAAAAACATGATTTACTGGAAAATGGTGCCGATGTAGTTGTAAAATCATTGAAAGAAGTAAATATCTACAGCGGTGATTATGAATCCCCCTATTTTACGCAACAATTGCCATCAGCAATGGCATATCGACCGGATATTTACGACAAGGCCGCACACAAGAAAGTCGCTCTGTTTTTTGATTACGATGGCACTTTAACCCCGATTGTAAAACACCCCGAAGACGCGAAATTATCCGATGATATGAAAGAAGCCGTCAAGCAACTTACGCAACATTTTCCTGTGGCTATAGTTAGTGGCCGGGATTTGAAAGATATTCAGCAGTTGGTGCAACTTAAAAATATTTATTACGCCGGTAGTCATGGATACCATATTGAAGGTCCGGATGGAGTATATATGGAAAATGAAAAAGCCTCACGTTTATTACCGCTACTGGATGATATCGAAAAGCAACTGAAGCAAACCCTTGAAAAGACGATAAAAGGGTCAAAAATTGACAGAAAAAAATTTGCAATTGCAGTGCATTATCGAAATGTAGAATCCTCGGATGTTGAAAAAGTAAAATCCCAGGTTGAAGAAATCGTAAAAAAGAACCGGAAACTAAAACTGGGAACTGGTAAAAAAATTCTGGAAATCAAACCATCCATCCATTGGGACAAGGGTAAAGCAGTTTACTGGTTGATGGATAAACTCGGTCTTGACAAAAATACAACCCTCCCCATATACATTGGTGATGATGTTACCGATGAAGACGCCTTTCGTGCCATCATCGATGATGGCATTGGAATCCTTGTCGGTGAACATGATAAACTAACAACAGCAGCTTACCGCCTCGAAGATCATGACGAAGTACGGCTGTTTATTCAACATTTAATCAATAATTTGAAAAAAGAATAGATAATATATGAGTTACTGGAAAATTGCTTACGATAAATACCTGCCTGAAAATCAATCAAGAAGAGAAGCCTTACTTGCCCTTGGAAACGGTTACATTGTATCAAGAGGCGCGTTTGAAGAAACCAAAGATGATGGTACCCATTATCCCGGTAATTATCTTGCTGGCGGTTACAACCGTTTGAAAACCGAGATTGCCGGAAAAATGATAGAAAATGAAGATTTGGTTAACTGGCCAAACTGGTTGCCCTTAACTTTCAGCATCAATAACGGGCCGCGTTTTCATATCGATCAAACAGAAATTCTTGAATTCAACCATGAACTCAACATTGAGGCCGGAATTATGATCAGGAAAATGAAATTCAGGGATAAAGAAAAAAACGAAACTTCCATTATTTCAAGGAAATTCGTGAGTATGCAAAACCAGCATGTCGCAGGTATTGAATGGACGCTGATTCCTGAATCATGGTCGGGAACTATTCAAATTTATTCGGGCATTGATGGGGATATTTGCAACAACAATGTGGAAAGATACCGCGACTTAAACAATGAACATATAAATGTAATAAACACAAATACACACGAGAAAAATATTATCAGTTTACGGGCTGAAACCAATCAGTCGCATGTAGATATGGCCATTACAGCGCGAACAGAAGTATTTATCAATGAAGTAAAGCAGGATGTTTCCACCGGGTTTGATCAAAATGAAAAGAGTATAACCAATGTATTGCATTTTCAACTAAACAAATTACAACCCGTTAAGATTGAAAAGGTTGTAACTGTTTTTACTTCAAAGGACGTAGCAATTAGTGAACCTGTGTACCAGGGGTTAAAAACCATCCGAAGACTTCCAAGAATAAATGAACTTATTAAAAAGCATACCATGATTTGGGATAATATCTGGAAGCGGTGTGATACACAAATCAAGGTAAAAGAACAATGTGAAGATCAAAAAATAATCAGGCTTCACACCTTTCATATCATGCAGACCGTATCTGACCACACTACAGAAATGGATATCGGAGTACCGTCACGCGGATGGCATGGTGAAGCATACCGAGGACATATCTTCTGGGATGAAATGTACATTTTACCATTTTTAAACCTTCACCAGCCACATGTTGTTAAAGCATTACTCATGTATCGTTACCGGAGGATCGACGAAGCAAGAGAGGCTGCAAAACAGGAAGGTTTTAAAGGATCTATGTATCCCTGGCAAAGCGGGAGTGACGGACGCGAAGAAAGCCAGAAGATTCATCTTAATCCGAAATCAGGAAACTGGATCCCTGATAACAGCCATCGCCAGCGACATATTAACATAACCATCGCTTACAATGTGTGGCAATATTATCAGGCAACTAAAGATATGGAGTTTTTAACTTATTATGGGGCTGAAATGATTTTGTCCATTGCTCAATTTTGGTCATCCATTGCTGAATTTAACAGACAAACATCGAGGTACGAAATTCATGGGGTGATGGGGCCGGATGAATATCACACTAAATATCCTGATTCAGAAGGACTTGGACTAAATAACAATGCATACACCAATTTCATGGCTGTATGGGTAATCCAACGCGGGCTCGATATCCTTGAAATGTTTGGTGACAGGCAAAAAAAGCCGCTCCTTGACAAGTCAGATATCCATGACGAAGACATTGAGAAATGGAAAGAAATAACAGAAAAAATTTACATTCCTTTTCATGATCAAAAGATTATCAGTCAGTTTGATGAATATAACAAGCTTAAAGAATTTCCATGGGAAAAATATCGCAACAAGTATGGCCAGGTAATGAGGCTTGATCGTATCCTTGAAAGCGAAGGAGATACCCCTAACCGCTATAAGGCGAGTAAACAAGCCGATGTTTTGATGATATTCTATTTGCTGTCGCCAAATGAAGTGCTGAAAATATTTAAAAAGTTAGATTATTCGTTCGATTTCGAGGATATTGAAAAGAATATCCATTACTACCAGGAACGTACCTCCCATGGCTCCACCTTAAGCAAACTTGTACATTCATGGGTATATGCAAGCATCAACCGGAAACATTCCTGGAGAAGCTTTCGGGAGGCGCTTATCAGTGATTTTAAGGATGTACAGGGAGGCACAACGCCCGAAGGTATTCATCTGGGGGCCATGGCGGGCACGGTTGACCTGATGCAAAGATGCTATACAGGAATGGAAATACACGATGATGTACTTTGGCTCGATCCGCAATTACCTGAAAATATTGTAAATCTGAACTTGAGTATCCGGTACAGAAGCCATTGGTTTAACCTGTATATCAATCACGATAATATAAAAATACAGTTTGAAAAAGGATGGGCCCCTCCCGTGGAAATCGGCATCCGGGGTGAAACATTCAGGTTCGAAAAAAATACATCAAAAATGTTCAGTATTGAAGATGAGGTGAAAATTATCAATAGCCATTAAACAAAAATTGACGCGAATAACTATTTAATAATCAGACCAAATGTTTAATATCCTTGAAAATACAAATAACAATCTCGTGGCAATCCGGATAGAAGGAAAGATTAATAAGAGAGACTATGATGACCTTCTCCCGGTAATCGAAAAAAAAAGAAACGAACATTCAAATATCAATATGTACCTCGAATTTCATGATATCGAGGGAGTCACACCAAAAGCTGCCCTGGATGATATAATGACTTACTTTAAATATGTTGCTGATTTTGATAAAATTGCTGTTATCGGAGAAGATAACTGGGGTAACCTTTTAGAAAGTACATCAAATACATTTTATTCAGCACGTATCCGGTTTTTTAGTTTTAGTCAAAAAGAACAGGCAAAAAACTGGATTGAAAACGAAACATAATATAACAAACCAAAAATTATAGATATGAATACAAATTTTTTAGAATACCTCAAAAAAGAAGAGGCCGATGAATTATTAGGCCATGAATGTAAAACAGTAGATAAACAGCATCTTTCTGATCCTTCAAAAACGGATTACCTGGATGATGTATTTATAAATTCTGACAGAAATATACAGGTTTTAAAAAACTTACGCTCTATTTTTGATCATGGAAGGTTGGGCGGCACGGGCTATTTATCAATTTTACCAGTGGATCAGGGAATTGAACATACGGCTGGTAGCTCTTTTGCACCTAATCCGTTATATTTTGACCCTGAAAACATAATTAAACTTGCCATGGAAGGAGGCTGTAATGCCGTAGCAACAACGTTCGGAGGGTTAGGTCTTTATGCGCGCAAATATGCCCATAAAATCCCTTTTATCGTGAAAATAAATCACAATCAGCTAATGACCTACCCGAATAATTACGACCAGATCCTGTTTGGCACAGTTGAAGAAGCATGGAACCTGGGAGCCGCGGCCGTTGGCGCCACCATTTACTTTGGTTCGGAAGAATCCGACAGACAGATTCAGGAAATAGCAGAATGTTTTGAAATGGCTCACGAGTATGGAATGGCAACCATTTTATGGTGTTATACAAGAAACAAGGCATTTAAAACCGCGAATGAAGACTATCATACTGCAGCCGATTTAACCGGTCAGGCTAATCACCTCGGGGTAACGATAAAAGCTGATATAATCAAGCAGAAAATCCCGGATGTCAACGGAGGTTTTAAATCTTTGAAATTTGGTAAAACGCATCCGGACATGTACGATAAACTATCTTCCAATCATCCGATCGATCTCTGCCGTTACCAGGTAATCAACTGTTATAACGGGCGTATTGGTTTGATAAATTCAGGAGGTGCATCCAGCGGCCAGTCTGATTATAAAGATGCAATTACAACGGCCATTGTGAACAAGCGAGCTGGTGGTCGGGGATTAATCTCTGGCAGAAAAGCATTTCAACGACCAATGAAAGAAGGTGTAGAATTATTTCATTTGATTCAGGATGTTTACCTTTCAAAAGATATTACAATGGCGTAAAAAAAATGACTGAATTTGAAATTATATGGCATGTTATTCTGGCTTCATTCCTTTCGGGGTTAGTAGGTCTGGAACGTGAACGAACCGATAAACCGGCAGGGTTCAGAACCCAAATGATTGTAGGTGGATCCGTTGCACTATTTGTACTGATGGGTAAAGTAATCATTTTGCACTATAAAAATATCCCGGGATTACAGGAATCAGTGGAAACGGATCCCATTCGTATCATTCAGGCCATCGTTATAGGAGTGAGCTTTATCGGGGCCGGTACGGTTTTGCAGATTGAAAAGGAATCCAGAATAAAATACCTGACAACAGCGGCTACCATCCTGTTTGCCACTGGTATTGGTATTTCCATAGCTTTGCAACAGTATATTGTTGGCATTGCAATTTCATTGTTTGTTTTATTCATCAATTATGCACTGGCCTGGGTAAGTCATCGCGTAAACCGCGCAAAACGAAAAAAACGAAAAGGGAAATAACTTTACTCTTACCGGGTCATGACTTGATTGGCAATATAGACAAAAGCTTACATTTACCTGGCCGGACTGGCAAAGTTTTCAAACAATTCGTTAAACTGCTTGAAATTAGTAATGGATGCATTTGTAAAGAAATGTTAAAATGCGAGAGGGATTCACCCTTACTTTTTCTTTAATTTTTGCATTTGTATTGCGCCCCTTTGGGGCTTGTTTAATTTAATGTGTATAACCTCAGGGTTTTACCCTGAGTTTGTTATCTCGCCCCCTTGGGGCTGGCCTGGTATTCATTTGTTTTATACAGGTCACTTTACCTTATGTTATTTATCCTGCTCTTTTAAGATTATTACCGGAGTTTTGACCTAAGTTTGTTATACCTACCTCCTGGGGCTTGACTGGTTTTCGATTTGTATTCTTTCTCAAAACTTCACCATAAGCTACATTTTTGTTGCCATTTGGGGCTTTTTTTGTAGTTTATTATTTTGCTGATGATGGAACAGCGAACCCCCATCAGATTCCGGTACCAACCAACTTCTCGATAATCTTTTTCTCAAGTTCTTCAAAGAGTTCGGGATTGTCTTTGATTAATTGCTTCACCGCATCGCGTCCCTGGCCAAGTTTGGTATCACCATAACTAAACCAGCTTCCGCTTTTCTTAACCACTTCAAAATCAACGCCAAGATCAATGATTTCACCAGCTTTTGAAATTCCCTCACCGTACATGATATCAAATTCAGCCTTACGGAATGGTGGAGCCAGTTTGTTTTTCACTATTTTCACCCTGGTACGGTTTCCTTTTATTTCTTCACCATCTTTTATTTGTGTTGTTCTTCGGATATCTACTCTAACCGAGGCGTAAAATTTTAATGCGTTTCCACCTGTGGTTGTTTCAGGGTTGCCAAACATCACCCCTATTTTTTCCCTCAACTGGTTAATGAAAATACAGCACGTATTTGTTTTATTAATGTTAGCTGCCAGCTTACGTAAAGCCTGAGACATCAGTCTTGCCTGGAGCCCCATCTTTGAATCGCCCATTTCGCCTTCAATTTCTGCCTTTGGGGTAAGTGCGGCAACAGAGTCAATCACAATAATATCAATGGCACCGGAACGTATCAGGTGGTCTGCAATTTCAAGTGCCTGTTCTCCGTTATCGGGTTGGGAGATTAGCAGGTTTTGTATATCGACACCCAGTTTTTCAGCATAAAAACGGTCAAATGCATGTTCAGCATCAATAAAAGCCGCTATTCCACCCACTTTCTGAGCTTCGGCAATGGCATGAATGGCAAGCGTAGTCTTTCCGGACGATTCAGGTCCATATATTTCAGTAACCCTGCCCCTGGGATAACCTCCTACACCCAGGGCAACATCCAGCGCTATTGAGCCGGATGAGATGGATGGAACATCTTCAACTACCTTGTCACCCATGCGCATGATGGTACCTTTACCATATCCCTTTTCAATTTTATCCATTGTGAGTTGCAGAGCTTTCAGCTTCTCTTGTGCAATCTTGCTTTTTTCTTCTTTTGACATGTATAATCTTTATAATTATGAATAATCTGGTTTTTCGGTAAGAATAATTCCTGCCAATTATAAAAACCAAATTTAACAAATTGCAGGATGTATTAAAACCCGGACGTTAAAAAAATCTTTTATTTCTGGATTACAATAAATATGCAGGCTTTCATCTTGAAATGAACCAAAATAAAAACCGCTGAATACGCTACCAATCAAACGACCTCTACCCTTCACATGCGCATCAGCGGTTTTAAAATTTTATGGTTTATATAATTGTCGATTCCGTTATATACCGAATCTGGAATATCCCACCATTAATTCATTCCTAATGTATCGAGAATCTGGGATGCATGATCCTTGGTTTTAACTTTGTCAATCACTTTGTCAATGTTGCCATTTTCATCAATTACGTAGGTTGTTCGCAAAACGCCTTCATAGGATTTTCCATACATCTTTTTCTCACCCCAGGCACCGTAAGCCTTTAGTATTTCTTTATCCGAATCGGCAATGAGATTAAACTGTAAATTGTACTTACTGATAAAGTTGGTATGTGATTTTTCACTATCCGGGCTCACACCAATGACCTCAAAACCTTTTCCCAGCAATGCATCGTAATTGTCGCGCAGGTTGCACGCTTCGGCGGTACAACCCGGTGTATTATCTTTCGGATAAAAATACAGTATGACTTTTTTACCTTTGAAATCGGATAATTTAATTTCTTTGCCATCCTGGTTTTTCGCCGTAAAATTTGGCGCGGTTTGTCCTTCTTTTAAGAGTGCCATTTTTTTGTGTTTTATGTTTCGAATAATAAAAAAACACTCATTTATCTTTTTTGTTCATCTTTTAAATTAAATTATTAAACATTAAAATTTTAAACCTTTGCTTTTATCAAAATGTCCGTACAGATTTGATAATTTCTTTACTTCATCCAGGAAAAGCATTTCTTCTGAAGCTTTAAATTCCCTGAAATCAGCTACGCTGGTATGTCCTCCATAGGGTGCATAATGATGACTTTCACTGAAATTACGCCACACCAGCACCCATGCAATTTCAATTTGATATTCGGGATTTGTGATGGCTGATAACAATCTTTCTGTCCACCAGGTTGAATCCGGCACCGACTCAAGTCCTGTTTCGGTAAAAGCGGCTACTTTTAACTTTTTATTTGCCAGCCTGGTTACAATTTCGAGTTTCCTGGAAATTGCATTAATACCATCTCCTTCCGGCCTAAAATCCCAGTAGTTATCTATCCCTATAATATCAATATAGCGATCCCCCGGGTATCGTTCGAGGTAATCCTCTTCATCCTGAAACTGCCTGTCGGGTGAATACGCGTAAAGCAGGTTGTGAACTTTTTTTACATTTCGCAAATAATCCACGGTAAACTGAAAAAGTTGCTGGTATTCCAAAGGTGTACAATGTTTAGCTCCCCACCAGAACCAGTCACCATTATTTTCATGAAACGGACGAAAAACAACCGGGACACATGTGCCACCCGGTGTTTTCAAGGACAGGAAAAAATCCGCAACACGATCCAACATTTCAACATACTTTTTCTGTTGGTCACCATCTGAAATTATGTTGGATACTGTCGGATTTGGCTCCTCTGTATCTGCCCATGAATCCTTTTCTGTAAGAGGATTAAACGTATGCCAGCTAACTGTGTTCATTCCACCTTTCTCAAAAACCTTAATCATATATTCTTTCATTTTTTCAAAGGGGACATCATCCAGGTTTTTTTCATGGCCCAACCCAATGGCACCAATATCCCAACCGAAAACAGCGGGCAGCGATCCTGCTGTTTCCAGCACGTCTGATCTGCCTTCTTCATATTGCCAACCGACACCATATGCCAGGTCATCCTGGTGTCCGAACATCGTGTGGCTCGGAGCCATCTCCTTTAAATTAGCATACAGGTTTTTGGTTTCTGTTGTCGCGTTGTGATCCGCAGGATTTATGTTGTTCACAGGTTTACAGGTTACAAAAAAGAATAAGATAAAGACTGGTAATGCATGTTTCATAAGTTGCGTTTTAAATGACGGATACCAGTTGAATAAGCAGTTTACGCAATTTGTCTAATTAACAGTTTTGCCGTTGAAGTAACTGGATGCACGCCCTTGAATTATGGTAAGGTGCTTTCCAGGGACCAATCTTGTCTTCTTCCGGGTTAATGTTATGGTTTTCATCCACGCTCCAGTACCATTCTCCGGTTGGATTAACGATGTGCTTCTTTGTAAAGTTCCAGATATTAATCACAGCATCAAGATATTTTTGATCACCGGTTGCGCTAAATGCATCAAAAAAGCCAACCATACCTTCGGCTTGCGGCCACCAGTGTCTCTCCGGGTTGATCACTTTTTCGGTTGTTCCTTCATACATCACGCCCCCATCAGGTGCAATGCCCTCGTCCAGCGTAATATCTGCCAGTCGGTTGGCTGCCTTATGCACTGCAATCTTCAACTTTTCATCTTCAAGAACTTCTGCTGCAAGTGTCATTAGCCATGCTCCTTCAATATCGTGTCCGTACGAGAAATAATCTGAGGTGCAATTCCACGCTTCATCAAAGAAAAGATCAAAATGACCTGTGTTTGGATTTATAATTTTATCCAGGTGAATATTTATTAACCTGGCCAGTTGTTCTTTAAGCCGGTCATCCTGCCACACCTGAAACAACCGCGTATAGGCTTCAAGTATATGCAGGTGGGTGTTCATTGTTTTTGGTGCATTGGCGTCCTTTTCACTCAGACGGGTGTCTGCCATTTTCTTCCAGTTTGTTGACAAGGCATCAAAATAACCCTCATGATCCGGGTCGTGGCTAAACTCTTCAATTAGTGAAAACAGCCGGATAGCATCATCGAGCGCGTCATTATCTTTCGTTGCATCGAAGAACTCTGCCAGGGCATAAATAACAAAAGCCTGACCGTAAATCTGCTTTTTCTTATCGATGGCTCTGCCTTTATAGTTCAGCATCCAGTAGTAACCTCCGCGTTTTTGATCGAAAAAGTTCTCCACAATGTATTTATACGCTCGTTGCGCCATCATCAGATATTCATCTCTCTGAAAATGACTGAAAGCTGCTGAAAATGTCCACAATATCCGGGCATTCATCACAAGTCCTTTGTTGGCTTCCATTATTCGTTTGTTGTCCACTGTAATTCTCCCGACAAAGCCCCCGTTTTTATGGTCAATGCTGTTTTTAATCCAATAATGATAAATGTTTTCGATTAATTCGGAATGAAGCTCGTCGCACAAATGTTGTATTTCTTTAATATTGTCCATTTTTATGTTAATTTCTTGATTTTTTATAAAGTCCTATTCATCAATACCTTTGACCATGAAACTCCATATCTCGAAAACTTCCACATTTGCCACATTACGGTCACCACTTAAAATCCAGATAAGGGGTCTGTTTTTTAGCAATTTTCCAAAAATTCGCCAAATACATGTGCATTATCTGCGTTAAAAACCATAGGATCGGCTCCCGGATCTTCCAAAAAACTTCATCACCCCATGTAGGCAAAAATCCTATAAACAGGCCCAGCTCTGCTGCTTTATCAACAATGAAATCAGCATACTGAAAATATGCTTCATTTGGCTTTGATTAAATTATTATGAAACTACTAAATTAATAAAATGAATGTAAATGTGGGATACATCATTTTCAAAAAAAATAGCATCTTTGAAGTGTTACAAAAAAAAATACGTTTAAAACAATGAAACATTCTCTTTTAGTTACCTGGATGATATCATTAAGCTGTTGCATTTTCGCTCAGCAAACAGAAGATTTGTTCATGCCTTTAGAGTTCCAAAATGCTTATAAACTCGGTACCCGTGATAAAAATGGTGTGCCGGGTAAAAATTACTGGCAGAACGAATCGTTTTATACCATCCATGCACAAGTAGATCCGGAAGAAAAAACAATCAAAGCATCTTCCAATACCATATATAGAAACAACAGCCCTGACACTATCAGGGTTATGGTAATTAGACTATATCATGATCTGTATAAAAAAGGAAATGCACGCGACCGGGAAATTCACCCGCAAGACATTACAGATGGCATTGATATAAAATCGTTGAAAATCAATGGTGCGAAAATAAACCTTGACAATAACTTCGCAACCCGCAGAACAGGTACCAATTTATTTATAAGGATACCCGAAGAACTCAATCCCGATGACAGTCTTTTACTTACTATTGAATGGCAAACAAAAGTGCCAGAGAAATCATTGATCCGGATGGGCGCCATTGATGAATCCACAATGTTTGTGGCTTACTGGTATCCGCAAATATCAGTTTATGACGACATTGATGGCTGGGACTTTTTTGATTATGGCAGCCGCCAGGAATTTTACCAGGATTTGGCCGGATTTGATGTCACCCTTGAAGTCCCGGCAGAATATATGGTTTGGGCTACCGGAGATCTTAAAAACGACACCGAAATTTATACAAAAAACGTATTAAATGCCCTGGAGGAAGCCGGAAAATCAGATGAAACTATGCCAATTGTTGAAAGTAAAAACAAAATCCTGAAAGCAAAAAAAGGCAATGTGGAATGGAAATTTACAGCTAATAAAGTACCTGATTTTGCGTTTTCATTGAGTAATCACTATCACTGGGACGCATCAAGTGTTGTATTGGATTCATCCACAATGGATAGGGTAATGGTGCACACAGTTTACAATCCCGGCAACAAAGATCGTTTTAAATATGTGACAGAATACCAACGCCAGTCATTACTTTACTTTTCCAACGACTTTCCGGGTGTTCTTTTTCCATTTGATAAATTCACAACTTTTCAGGGACTAAAATCCGGAGGTATGGAATTTCCCATGATGGCTAATAACGGTGATTACTCACGATGGAATGACACGCTGGATTTATTGCTGACCCTTGAAGTAACGGCACATGAAATTGCCCATTCGTACACTCCTTTTTATGTATTGGTAAACGAAAGAAAATACACCTGGATGGAAGAAGGTTGGGCCACACTTTTTGGTGAACGAGCAACAAGCCACATTCAGCAGTTTACTGAAATTAGCGACAGATATTCGATGGAACAAATGTATGGTAACAGGTTTTTCGGTACCGAAGGAACCCAGTTCTCGGTTCCGCTAATGACTCCTACCATTACGTTAAAGAACCGCGATACACATTTTCATATTTCATATTATAAAGCCTATTATGCTTATCGTGTGCTGGAAAATCTGCTTGGTGAAACAACATTTAAAAACACCCTGCAAATTTATTTTGATCGCTGGAAGGGAAAACACCCTACTCCGTATGATTTTTTTTATACATATAATGATATCACCGGCAAAAATCTAAACTGGTTTTGGGAGCCGTGGTTTTTCCAGTTTGCGTATCCCGATTTAGCCATTGAAAATATTAATAACGGAGAGGTAACTATCGTAAACAAAGGAAAGTTGCCAATGCCCGTTAAACTAATGGTGGTTTATGAAGACAACAGCATGCAAATTTTTGAAGAAAATACTATTGTTTGGGAAGAATCAAGTGAAATCTGTATTTCCACGAATTCAAACAAAAAGATAAAATCAGCGAGCCTGGTTTCAGATATTGTGCCTGATGTTAACCCGGTGAATGACAGATTGGATTAGTGCTGGTTATGTTAACTTTATAAATGTTGATCCTGTTTGTATTTTAACTGGAACTTAG
>CAZAMT010000070.1:0-15129 GCA_964486145.1 uncultured Bacteroidales bacterium | reverse complement strand
GTTGCACCGCTTGCTCCAACTATTAGTGTTGTCATAGTTTATTATCCGGTTTTCTAATCTTGTTAATTCACAACTAATTCAATAACAATTATTTACTATCAAAACATCCGGAATGTAGTAAACCTCACTTATCAGGTGGTGGCTGTAAAAACCGGTATTTAAACTCGTTCTAATCCAGTGAAAACAGTTCTACACGTCGGAATTCCACCTCTGATCCTTCTGCCTGCAGAGCAATTTGTCCTTTGGTTGCTGTGCAGTCATAACCAAAATTAACAAGGTCATCGTTTACCCAGACTTTTATGGAATCATTCATGCACTCAATCACCATGGTATTCCACTCCCCTACCGGATTCTCCGAACCATCGGTAAGGTTTTTTATCCTGCGTTTTTTGCCTTCGGTTATACCCCATTGTTCTTTTGGTCCTCTTCGCTCCTCCATATCAGGTACGGTTATGTCTTCCACAATACACCAAAAATCACCGGCATTTTCATGCATCATTTGCACTTCCAGGGATTTCGGAAACATATTGTAAAGCGCCCGTGGTGTGGAGGCATGAACCAGCACGCCGCAGTTCCCGGGATCTCCAGCAAACCGGTACTCCACCACAAGCCTGTAATTCTCATAAACTTTATCGGTTATCAAATGACCACCCGGGGTTCCCAGGCTTACCAACATGCCATCCCGAACAATAAACGGGCTTTGCACCGATGTATCTTCATCCATGGCAGGTACATCCATATGCCAGCCATCAAGGTTCTTTCCGTTGAATAACATTTCCGATTTTTGGGATTTACACGACATCAGGCATCCCACAACTATAAAAAACCCGAGCCAATTCTTTGTTTTATTCATTCTATTCATTTTACATTACACGTTATGTTGATTTCATAAGGCTTCCTTTTCCTTTCGCTTTTAAATTTAAGAAAATATTGAATATGGGGCAATAGAACAATTTACTGTTAATAAATATCCTGCGATAACCGATAAACAGAAACTGATGATTATTTTTTGTTTTTTAATGGTATGAGCAAGTATTCCAAACCATTGAGTTTAATTTCGTACATTGTTTCAAGCAGCATACCCAGCTTACCTTTTGGAAAACCCTGCCGTTTGAACCAGGCAAGATAGTATTCAGGCAAGTCACATAGCAACCGGTCCTTGTATTTACCAAAGGGCATTTTGTATGTTACAAGCTGTAACAATATTTCTTTATCGGCTTGAGGTATTTCCATATTCAATTATTTTCGTCATGCACGAAGACACAAATTCACAAAGTTTCACTTTTGTTTTTTTAGCCAATCCATATAATTAATTACCATTCGAATCTCATCATAACTGAACTCCTCTCCCAGGGTTTCTTTGACCTCTTTCATTTTTCCTGACTCATCGTCTTCAACGGCTTTCATAATGGCATCCCGCTTATTTTCTTCCATCAAATCAAGAATATTTATTTCACCCGTTCCAATGAAATAACTCAAGTGCGTTGAAATGGTATTTGCCTTTAATCCCCGTATATCTGCAATTTCTTCGATGGTTTTACCTCTCCGGAAATGTTCCAGACTGATTTTTTTGGTATCTTCTATTTCGGGTTTTGCTTTTTCGTCATCCTTAAATTGGGCGGGCAACACCGAAGGTTGTATGTTGTTCGTCTCACAATACCCGGTAATTATTTCCAGGATATCTGTACCATAAACAGCCAGCTTTTTTTTGCCAATTCCATTTATCTGCTTTAACTGGGTTGTATTTTGTGGTAATTTCTGCACAAGCAGCAACAGTGCCTTCTGTGGAAGCACCATGTAGTGAGGGATTCCTGATTCGGTTGCTTTTTTATGACGCCAGGTTTTGAGTAACTCAAATAATTTAGGATGATCCACCTTATTTGGAACAGGATCGGGTTTTCGCTGTTTCTTCTTTTTTCCAACCGGCTGTTGACCAACCGCAGCTTTTGCTCTTGTTTCCAAAAACTTTTTCACATCAAACCCATTCTTGCTTTCATTTAAACAAGCCATTTTTACAGAAACATCTTCTTTCAACCGGGTTACAGCATTATTCACCGAATTCCGCAGGGACGAATTATCCGTTTCAAAATAAACATCATCAAAGGTGGAACCAATGATTTCTTTCAATTTATCACTAAAGTAATTACTTGCTTTTTTTACTCTTTCCTGCAGTTGTTCATCGTATTCAACGTCCTTATTCCTTTGAAACAAATCATTTAATTGGTTTTCAAATTTCTTAGAAACAAGTAAAATATCCATTTGAAATTGCTGTCGCATAGGTCTGAATAATTCCTCAAGGTTACCAAATAAGATCGATGCATTTTCAGTGGACATTTTGAGAATATAATGTATTCGCCATAACGGTGAGTTAAAATCAAACAACTCCTTAAGCAACACTTGTTGGTACTTTCTCCTTGACGCTTCAAGTTCTTGTTTTCCGGGTTGTTCTTCCTCAATACGCTTATTAAAACCCGAAATCTCGTAACTGCTAATGATACCGCTTTCCGATATCGGCGTACTCAATACCAGACCTTCGATTGTCCGG
Source organism: uncultured Bacteroidales bacterium (assembly GCA_964486145.1). Classification (GTDB taxonomy): domain Bacteria; phylum Bacteroidota; class Bacteroidia; order Bacteroidales; family JAAAOM01; genus CAZAMT01. Next base: position 12,584 of record CAZAMT010000070.1, on the reverse strand, counting down.
CACCTGCTCAGGGCCACATAAACCTGTCCGTGTGCAAAAGCTGCCTGGGCATCAATAATTGCTTTGTCGAATGTCAGCCCCTGGCTTTTGTGTATGGTAATAGCCCATGCAAGCTTGAGCGGATATTGCACAAATGTACCCATAATGGTTTCGTCAATGTTTTTGGTTTCCTCATTGATGGAGTATTTGGTATTTTGCCAGGTTTCCTTATCAACTTCAATCGGATAATCATCTTCCGGGCACTTTACATAAATCATATTATCTGCAAAACCTGTTATAATACCTATTTTGCCATTGTAATACCTTTTCTCAACGGAGCTGTCGTTTTTAACAAACATTACCTGAGCTCCCTTTTTAAGTAAAAGTTTCTCCTCTGTTGGATAGGTGTATTCCGGAAATTCTCCATCCACTGATGCACGAAATGTATGGGTTGTTTCTTCTAACGATTGCAGCTTTTTTTCATTGATTTTATGTGCCTGCGCATTGTGTGTGGTTAAGGTAATAAACCCTTCATCGGCTACCAGGCTAAAATCTTTTTTATATCTGCTATTTAAGGCTTTAATGGAACCCGAAGAAAGCGCTTTTTCACGCACTTCATTCAGTATTTGTATAAAAGAATTATCTTGCTGCCGATAGATGTGTTTGAGTTCAATACTTATGAAATCCGATTCAAGCAGCGCCCTGCTGCTAAAAAAGAATGGTGAAGCATAATATTTATCAAGAATATTTTTTTCATCCTGTTTAACCACCGGCGCAAGTTGATTTAAATCCCCAATCATTAATAGTTGAACGCCTCCAAATGGTTTTGTCCGGTCCTTAAATCGTCGCAGTACACTATCCATCCCGTCAAGCAAATCAGCCCGTACCATACTTATTTCATCAATAACCAGTAAATCCAGGCTTTTCATGATTGCTATTTTATCGCGATTAAACCTGAATTGCATTCGTCCGGAAGCCGCGTTTTGATTTGTATTAAGCAACGTATTTTGTTGTTCAATCTGCGGAATGATAGGCCCAAAAGGCAGTTGAAAAAACGAATGGATGGTAACCCCTCCTGCATTTAGCGCCGCTACACCGGTGGGCGCTACAACAATCATTCGTTTAAAGCAGGTGTTTTTCAGGCTGTGTAAAAAAGTGGTTTTTCCCGTACCTGCTTTCCCCGTAAGGAAAATATTCTTATTGGTGTATTGTACAAAATTGTAAGCAAGATCAATTTGCGGATTGGAGCTAAAGGTCATGATAAATCATTTTGAATCTGCTAATTTAACAATTCTTTAAACAAACCGAAGACACAAAATAACGATTTAGTAGTATATTACATTTAAAATATGAACTGCCTGGGAATGAAAACAACAACACAAGTTTTACTCCCATGAGTAGTTTTTTTTCTCAAGCAATAAAAAGAAAGATACCAATAAAATTAAATACCTGTGAACAAATGGGTTAAGAACTTCCGGTGGTAAAAATAAAAGGGATTTAAACGCCTAAATGAGTTGGCAAATGAGCGAGGTTGATAAGGCTTTCAAGTACAATTTCACCAACTATAACATCGGTTATATATATGCAGCGCATGAAAACGGTAATCGCCGAAGTTACAATAAGGAATTATCCTCTCATGCTTATTTCATTCATTGCATTTTTATTCAGTACAGCGATATTTCTTCCGTCTACATTTAAAAGACCTTCTTTTTCAAATTCTTTGATGAATTTAATCGCACTTTCGGTGGTGATTGAAGAAAAATCGGCTAAATCTTTTCGCGTAAGATATTGAAATACATTTTCTTCAGAAAATTCTTCTGAAGACAAATACAATAATGTTGAGGCCAGCTTCCCACGCATTTGCTTATAAGACATGTTTTTGATGATTTCAAGTAAATGATTTTCATAACTATAGTTTCGCGAGGTAATTTGCATGGCAAAATCAGGATTCTTTAAAAGCAACTGTTTTAAAGCCGACTTGTCGATCATGCAGATCTCGGTATCTCTTAGTGCAACAGTAGAATAGGTGTAAACATTTTCTCCGAAAACGGAAGAAAACGCCAGGAAGTCATCCGTTTTAGACAGTCGCAGATTAATCTGCTTTTCATACCCGGTTTGCAAATAAACCTTTACCAAACCATTTACAATGTATAGCACATAGGGTGCAAACGCTCCCTGTTTAAACAAGGTTTCTGCCTGTAAATACGTTAACCGGGTTTTTTTATCATTGAGTATTTCGGTTTCATCCGATTTCAAATACTGAAAACATCCCGGAATACCTGGATTGTTTTTTATGCCTGATTCGTTTCTTGTCGACACGATGCTTCATTTTAATTATTACAAAAGTAAACAAGGTTTTGTAATTATAAAATCAAAGAAATTCAAGCATTTTGCTAAAAAAGCAAATTATCTGCGATTTGGTTACTGAAATTTGACAGGAAAAAATATATAATATTTCAGCATATAAATTAATAAATGCCGTGCTCTCTTTTTAAGAATCATTCACTAAGTCAATTAATTTTGTCCGGTGTAAATTTCAACGGAAATGAAAAAGATTGCCATACCCATTGCAGACGGTCAATTAAGTGAATTTTTTGGAAAATGTAATCACTTTGATATCATTGAAATTGAAAACGATGAGATCAAAAACAATGTGAAAGTTGTTCCACCGCACCGCGATATTTCTAAATTGCCACAGTGGGCTGCGGAGATAGGAATAACAGATATTATCGCTTACAAAATGGATAAAACCATCATAAATCTTTTTCTCAGTCATAAGATTAACATTTTCATTGGAATACCCAAAAGTGATACCAAAACATTGATCAACGATTATATGAGTGGTACATTGACATCAGATAAACAAATGATACATTCAATAATAAATTAAATTTTAATAAAATGAACATGTTGGATACCGTAGTTAAGGAAATTGAAACATCTTCTGAATTGGAGAAAATCATCAATGAAAATGAAAATGTAATGGTATGTTGTGGCCGTATGGGCCCCATGTGTATACCGGTATATGATGCTATGGAAGAGTTGGAAGAGGAACGCCCGAATATTAAATTTTATTCCATGGCGTTTGATAACCCTGAGTCTGCACCCATTAAATCAGCCCCTTTATGCCAGGGTTTTATGGGATTGCCATTTACGGTGTATTATAAAAATGGTGAAATGGTGAAAGCAACATCAAGCATTCAGGATCACGGCCAAATTACTGCCATACTTGATGAATATTTTGAAGGTTAGTGGTAAGTTAGTTTTTAAGCCGCCTTATTTACTGCCGGTAAGGCGGCTTTTTTAAATTGAATATAATGACAACTGAAAATATTTTTGATGTAATGATCATTGGCGCCGGTGCTGCAGGTTTAACTGCTGGTATCTATACCGGAAGAGCCAAATTAAATACACTTGTACTAAATGAAGGCGCTGTTGGCGGACAGATGGTACTAACCAATGAAATTGCCAACTATCCCGGTGTTGAAACGACCAAAGGATACATCGTGGCCAATACCATGAAAAAACAGGCCAAATCATTTGGCTGTAAAATTAAATCGAATGTAAAAATCAAGTCATATCATTTAAACGAAACAGTCAAAACGATTGAACTGGAGGATGGACGTACTTTTCATGCGAAAACTGTCATCCTTACTCCCGGAGGAAAACCCAGACCACTGAATATACCAGGGGAAGATACATTCAAAGGAAAAGGGATTTCGTATTGTGCTACCTGCGATGGAGAGTTTTTTACAGATAAAGAACTCATCGTGGTTGGCGGAGGAAATTCAGCCCTTGAAGAAGCTGTTACACTAACCAGGTATGCTTCAAAAATAACTGTGGTACACCAGTTTGATCATTTCCAGGCCTTTGAACATGCTATACGTGAAGCACAGGGTAATCCCAAAATTGATTTTGTTATGGAATCGGAACTGCGGTCATTCGCAGGTAATGGCACCCTCGAAAAAGTAAGCATTGAACATCTTCCTTCAGGTAAATTAGCAGAAAAACCGGTAGATGGGGTATTTATATTCATTGGCTACCTGCCCAATACCGAATCACTTAAAAATACGGTAAAATTGAATGACCGTCAGGAAATTATTGTTGATGCTGATATGAGAACCAATATCCCGGGTGTGTTTGCAGCCGGTGACTGTATTCCAAAACGCTACAGACAGGTAACAACAGCGGTTGCAGAAGGTACTGTGGCAGCATTAAGCGCTTCAGAATACGTGCGGCTAAATTAAATTTCAGTTATTGTCGCATACATTTTAAACGAATATATAACCAAAGTAATGTTTTTTTTATTCTGTTTAATGTCATTAGAAAAGCATCGTTTTTTAAATCATTTTCAAATGAAACCTCTACAATAAGGCATTTAACACACACAGCCTGTCCCGCTGCGGTGGGAAGGGTTCCGTGGCATTAGAATTGCTAATGCTATTTTCTGACAATTATAAATATCTGAAAAACAAATGTCTAACTTAATTTTATTCGAGTGAAAGAAAGAATACAATTTTTCCCAATAACAATGTATGCCATAATTATGGGATTATCAGGATTAACCATCGTTTTTGGTAAGTTTTATCATCTTCAGTGGCTGCCACGTATTTTCTTTGACATCATGTTGTTTTTTACCTTCGGTTTATTTTTGGTAATAACAGTTTTATATGGATTAAAGGCTATGAAACACGCAGATGAAGTGAAAGCTGATTTTCAACATCGTATTCGAATTAACTTCTTTTCCGCCATTTCCATATCGTTTTTGCTTTTATCCATTGCCTTTATGAGTTTCTGGCCGTTTTTGTCGATGATTTTATGGTGGCTGGGGGTAATCCTGCATACATATTTTATGCTACATACCATTAGTTTTTGGATTCAGCATAACTTTGAAATCCTAACAATGAATCCGGCATGGTTTATACCGGTGGTCGGTAATATTTTAGTTCCAATAGCTGGTGTTGAATACATGCCGAAGGCTTTTTCTTTTCTATATTTTTCCATCGGTTTTTTCTTTTGGATAGTGCTATTCAGTATTTTTTTAAATCGAGTGGTTTTTCATCATCAAATGCCCCAAAAATTCATTCCAACCCTGTTTATCCTGATTGCGCCGCCGGCTGTAGGATTTATTGCTTACATGCGAATTGCTCAAAGCTGGGATGCTTTTGCCATCTTTCTTTTGTTCATAGGATATTTTTTTGTTATACTGCTTTTGTTTTTATACAAGAGCTTTAAAAATTTAACGTTTTTTATATCCTGGTGGGCATTTACCTTCCCTTTAATGGCAGTTACGATCGCATCAGTTGTGGCATACCAGATTTCAAATGCAGCTATTTATAAATATCTTGCTTTTATCTTATTTGGCATTGCCTTATTTACTGTGGTATTTGTTGCCTGGAAGACGATTGGGAAGATTAGAAAATCGGAAATATGCGTGAATGAAGATTAATATTTAACATTAAAATAACTAAAAAGTGAAGACAAAATTAATTGCCATTGTATTTTTAATATTTGGAATTTTAATCGGTATTATTTTTTCCGGTGCAGTTATGAGTATATCTGCGGGTGAAATGATGGTTAAAGAATTAAAAAGTCCGTATGAATTTGAAAAAACAGTTGAAGTTATTACGGATCGGATCAATGGAAAAGACGGATGGAGTGTAACATCAATCATTGATCAAAACAAAGAAGTAAGTGAAAATGGAGGATCATCCATTGGTAAGTTTAAAATCATTAAATATTGCCATGGTGGTTTCTCATCTCGGATGTTAAAATCAGATGATCGTAAAAAAATAGGAAACATGATGCCAAAATCTTTTGCCGTTTATGAAAAGTCAGACGGTCAGGTTTTTGTTTCAACAATGAATGGAGGGGTAATGGGGAAAATGTTTGGCGGCGAGGTAGAAAAAATCATCGAAGAAGTATCCCTTGAAGTGGAAGATATGATGCGTTTTATCAATTTGAAATATACCCTGTTCTGAACCAAAAGGAAATACACACGTTACATTACAACAAATATGAATTTTACAGAATTATATAACAAGAAAGACAAAGGCATTCTTAAAATAGCAGAAGATTCACTGAATCCAAAAATCGACCGTGTGGCTGAAATCATCGAATATGCCAAAGAAGCCAAAATAACACGAATTGGCATTGCCAATTGCATTGCATTTAACAGGGAAGCCGATCGATTGGACAGGATCCTTACCGAAGCAGGACTGGAAACCGAAAAAGTGAATTGCAAATACGGAAAAGTTCCTTTTGAAAGTTTGGTTACCGGATATAAAGGTGTATCTTGCAACCCGGCCGGACAAGCAAAATATTTGGAAGAGAAAAATACGGAACTAAACGTTATGATGGGGTTGTGCTTAGGCCATGACATGATTTTCAATGCAAAATCAAAAGCACCGGTTACCCCGTTGGTGGTAAAAGATAGGAAGTTAAAACATCAGTCATTGCAGGTTTTAAAAAAATAGAAAAATAAAAAGCAATAAATTTATGACAGTCTGGATAATAACGGGAGTGCTCATTTTAGCAGTAATGATTTACGTAGGTTATAGTTATAAAAAAGTAAAAAGTACACCGGCAGTTGAAACGAGTAAAAAAATAAAAATTCTCAATAATAAAAATTTTAAAACCGTCATTCGCCAAAATGAAGTTGTATTGGTCGATTTTTGGGCACCTTGGTGTGCGCCATGTAAAATGATTGCTCCATCATTAAATGATATTGCCGAGTCCGAAGAAAACATTACTATCGGAAAAGTAAATGTTGACCATAACCAACAATTGGCGCAGAAATATAAAATCAGAAACATTCCAACCTTACTTCTGTTTAAAAACGGACAGGTAGAAAAACGCATTACCGGTGTAAAACCTAAAAAAGCGCTGTTGAAAGAAATAAAACAGATTGCCTGAGTAGTGCTATTCTCTTTTTCTTAGCGTTGCTATCCACTTTTTTTCAATTATTAACTAATTTGAGAATCTTCTCATTAAATTTGTTTGACAAATATTCTTGGTTGAGCAATTAACCTGGGTATTATCATTGCTGCATGAATAGTACCAAAAACGTATTTTATGTTAAAACATATTGCATTAGATATAGTAAAGGCCGATCTTTACGGTTTTTACCAGGATATTTTAGGAGGAACAGTTACCAGGCAATTTAAATTAAACGCAATGGATTCTCAAAACATATTCAACATCGATAAATCGGTTGAAATTCATTATGTAACGGTGAATCAGGTTGAATTTGAATTGTTCGTGCACGAAAAAACTTCAACTACCTCGTTTAACCACGTTTGCTTGCTGCAGCCCAATGCTACAGCGATTTATGAAAAAGCAAATAAAAAGAGCTATTATACATACGTTAGAAAATCAAAAATAGGCGAAACATATTTTATAAGAGACAGAAATCAAAACCTTTTTGAGATTAAGCCATTGATCAACAATTAATTTTAATTACGTGAATTTTCTATTTATTCCAATCGGACTAATTTTAAGTATTTCTATTATGCAAGCACAACAAAAGGAAAAGATTGTTTATGAACCCATTGGCACCTTTCATACAAGTTATAACAGAAATACCGGTGCCCCCAGACAAGGCAGGTTCAAACCTGAAGGAGAAGGGTATATTGAATTGTTAACAGCGTATCATGAAGCATTGCAAGGATTAGAAGACTACGAATACATTTTGGTTTTTTACCATCTTCACCTGGTAAATTCATGGGATACAAAGGTTACTCCACCAGGTTCTGCTAAAGAATTTGGACTTTTTGCTACGCGCACTCCCCGAAGGCCTAATCCTATTGGTTTTTCAGCCATCAAACTGAATAAAATTGAAAACGGTGTTTTATATGTATCAGGTGTTGATGCTTTTGATGGAACTCCCGTACTGGACATCAAACCGTATATTCCTTTAATAGATTGTGTTGAAAGTAAACGAAACGAGAATACTGAAAAGGAGCTTGGTATTACAAAGACAAACCCGTCACAGTAAAATTACAAACCAAACAAATAGATTACCATGAAATTTTATTTGAGCAGTAAAATTCACAAGGCAACCGTTACCGATGCTAACCTGGATTACATCGGTAGTATTACCATTGACATGGCATTAATAAACCTTGCTGGTTTGGATCTGGGTGAAAAAGTATCGGTTTGGGATATTACAAACGGGGAACGACTGGAAACCTATGTGATGGAAGGTGAAAAAAATTCGGGAATCATTTGCCTGAACGGAGCTGCAGCTCATAAAATCAAAATCGGTGATGAAATCATTATTGCCGGTTTCACACTATCGGAAAAACCATTAGAGCCAAAAATGGTGCTTGTTGACAAGCATAATAAATTTATGAAGTTTCTCTGAGCCAATCTACAAATGCATTACTGAATTAAAAAGAAATCCTAATGTATGTTAGCAGCATAATTGGTTATTGTGAAAAAATTCAGAGGTAAATACAAAATAGAAACAACACGATTACAGAATTGGGATTATGGATGGAATGCACCTTATTTTGTAACCATCTGCACACAAAGCCGGGAATGTTATTTTGGTGATGTCGTGGTGACGCAAAATTTTGCGTCTCCCTACAAAATGCAATTGTCGGATATTGGGGCAATGGCACATAAATATTGGTTGGAACGATAAACCAAAAACCGCAGGGCAAAAACGTTTTCAAAATCAGGGTAAAAATACCCTGTCGTCAATTTTAGGTTCCTACAAATCTGTGGTAACCAAAAATGCCCGTGAAATCCATGCCGGTTTTGCATGGCAATCCCGTTTTCACGACCACATTATTCGAAATAACCGTGAATTTGAAAAAATATCAAAATATATAATTGAAAATCCTTTATATTGGAATAAAGATAAATTTAACAATTAATTACACGACAGATACAGCAATCATTTCAAAAATATGGAATCTTGCTAACGTTTTACATGACGATTGTGCACGTTATGGCGACTTTCTTGAACAAATCACCTACCTGCTTTTCCTGAAAATGTTAGATGAATTAAATAAACTGCCATACAACAAAGGATTGAAATTTCCACACCTCATAAGATGTGGAGGGCAACGAAACAAATAACGGTGAGTTTTGCGATTGGAAAACGCTTTCCGGAAAAAGAGGTGCTGAAGATGAAATTCAATTTTTGGCTACCCATTTTAAGATGATGATAGAATTCAAAAACCAACGATTATTTATGTACTTGATCCCTTATGCGGATGTATCAGGATTTTACACCTGCGATGAATGAAATGCATCCTGAAAAAGTTATGAATTTGCTCATGCTGTCCAAAAAGCATTGTACTGCAAAGGAAAAAATCTTTCAGATAAATAAATCAAGTGGTCAATCCGGATCATTGGGATCAAATGGAATGTCTTCATCCGGATCTTTATCAAATGGGCCTACTCCGGGAGGATTAAAAAGGCCCCACCTGTCGATGATATAATCCCATTTATCAAATGCATTTACCCAATCAATAAATAATAACCTGTATTCTTCAAGGAGGTCACGAACAATCTGAAAATATTCTACCTCTTTAAATCTAAACATAGTGAGTGAATGGTTTGATACAAATAAATCCCGGGCTGCTTTGCGAATGATAGCTGCCGCCTCCATTTTTATATCATAAAGACCACCGCTTTCAGCACCTGCAACTTTAACAGTTAACTGACTGGCATCACTTATCATCATCTCTTTTATTTGCTGAAGGTTCGCATCATCTTCCGGAATTAATTCGCAAATTTGAAGTACAACAGTCAAAATTTCTTCCCCCTTTTTGTAAATCGGGAGATTCTTAATTTTCTCAAAACTATATTCTTCGTCCATCATAATTTAAGCTTATTTCATTCAAACAACATTTTGAAATAAATCTGGGGTTTCTTTCAAGGATGAGGTAATTTGATAAATCCGATTCATACAATTACTTTAAAATGTTGTTAAAAATAAACACAAAAAGAAATAAAATATAAAATCAGGATAATTGTTAATACTTTCTTCAAAACTTTACTTTCCATTTTTAGCTTTTAAAAGCCGGGCACTTTAATTTTATCCTTATAAAACTTATAATGATGAGCACAACCAGTATCAAAAAAGTCCCCTATCACCGCAAACCCGATGACATCAGCGTTGAAGACTGGCAAACAGCTCTTAGAAAACAGTTTGCTGTCGAACAAAAATTTGATGTCACTAATATGGGTGACCATGCCGTTTTTTCAGATTTTGAAGTATATAATCCAATAAGCAAAAACACCTATAAAGTGGCTATCCGTGATGGGGCAGTAAGCACAAATTTTTGCTCGTGCCCCGATTTTGCCATCAACAATTTAGGCACTTGTAAGCACATTGAATACGTGTTACATTCGCTGCTAAAATATAAAAAATATCAAAAAATATATCAGAAACCTCCCCGGATTACCTATGCTTCTTTGAGTATCGATTATAACAATAATAGGCAGGTTTGGCTTAAAAAACCCGATCCTGGTATCAAATACGATTATGAAACAGAATTTTTTGACCCAAACGGTTACCTGTTACCTGAAAAAATCGAAGAGGTGGATGTTTTTATTCAGAAGAATAAGGGTGCAGATCCGGAGCTGAAAATATATCCGGATGTATTTGAACAAATTGATCAGCAAAAAAAGGAAAAAAGACGAAAGGAAATAGCGGAAAAAATATTTGATGAGGGAATTAACAGCAACATATTTGACGGTCTTATAAAAGCGAATTTGTACAAATACCAAAAAGAGGGTGTTATTAAAGCATTCCTTGCAGGCCGTGTTTTGCTGGCCGATGAAATGGGTCTGGGAAAAACCATACAAGCCATTGCCACTGTTGAATTGTTTGCCCGTTACCTGGATGTTTCAAGGATATTGGTAATCTGTCCCACATCATTAAAATATCAATGGAAAAGGGAAATCAACAAGTTTTCTGATCGCCAGTCACAGATTATTGAAGGACTGATACACAAAAGAAAAGACTTGTACAACCAGGCGTCTTTTTATAAAATAATGAGTTATGGTGTTTGCAAAAACGATTTGGAATATATCAGTGAGTGGAATCCCGATTTGGTAATTATTGATGAAGCGCAGCGGATTAAAAACTGGAAGACAAAAACTGCCCAAACGGTGAAAAGGATACAAAGCGAATACACCATCGTCCTTACCGGTACACCTTTGGAAAACCGGATCGACGAATTACATTCCATCGTTGAATTTGTTGACCGTTTTCAACTTGGCCCCCTGTACAAATTCCTTGACAACCATCAACGCTTAGATGAATCCGGAAAACTAACCGGGTACAAAAACTTAAGGTCAATAAATAAATCAATTGAACCTCTGCTGATAAGGCGAACCAAAAAAGAAATAGCAGACCAGTTGCCCGGCCGTATCGACAAAAACTTCTTTGTTGAAATGACAGAGAAGCAAAAGACAGATCACCTCGATTATTACGATGTAGTATGCCGTATGGTAAATCGTTGGATTTCGAAAGGGTATCTGACCGATGAAGAGAGGGAACAATTGCTAATGGCCTTAAACTGCATGCGTATGGTGTCTGACAGCACCTACATACTGAACCAGGAAACCAGGGACGGTAACAAAGTCAGGGATATCGCGGATCTGGTTAAAGAACTTACCGAAAACAGGGACAATAAAATTGTGATTTTCAGCCAATGGAAAAGGATGTTCGAACTTATCGTTGAGGAACTGGAAAAGCAAGGACTTACGTTTGTTTACCTGAACGGAGATATTTCTGCCCAGCAAAGGAATGATATCATTGAGAAATTCAGCAACGACAAAGATGTGCAATTGTTCCTCTCTACTGATGCCGGTGGCGTAGGCGTGAATCTGCAAAGTGCCAATATACTTATCAATGTCGACCTGCCATGGAACCCCGCTGTATTGGAACAACGCATTGCCAGGATATACAGGCTTGGCCAAAAGAAAAAAATTGCCGTTTTTAACTTTATTGCTAAATATTCCATTGAGCACCGGATATTGCATTTGCTCGACTTTAAAAAATCTGTGTTCAAAGGTGTCATCGAGGAAGAAGGGTCAGACGAAGTAACCATGGAAAGCTTTATGAGTTCTGTTAAAGCACTGACCGATGTGGATATGGATGGCAACACGGAAACTAAAAAATTTCAGTCTTATAAATTTGGAAAATCAGGGTACAATGACGATCTGGCCAATGAAGTGAATACAAGGGTGTTAGGTGAAGAGATAAATAAAAAGTTTGTGGAAGAATTACCGGGGGAAGCGCGTAGTTCACATAACCGGCAATCCGGAAAAAGCCAAAGGGTAACCCCGGGTATTTTCTCAAAGGTTACAAAAAGGGTTAAAACTTTTATTAAAAGTATATTTAATCGCAGGGAATAATTAATGTTGATAAACATACCATTCTAACCCTAATGTGATGATCAGGCAGTGTACCTGCCTTTGAGCAGGCATGTTCCGTTGTCTCATTAATTGTAGTTCTAAAATCCCTTTCCTTTTTCGGGAACATATATTCATGGCTAAATTAAAGAATCCTTTAAGGGATGTCCAGTTGATATTATCTAAACCCCGACAGGTCTCGCAAACCCAATCAGGTTTTTGGGGAG
>CAZAMT010000069.1:0-15213 GCA_964486145.1 uncultured Bacteroidales bacterium | reverse complement strand
ATCCAATGGATTCAGATAGAGGATGTAATCATCAGACAATTGATCCCAGTGTTTTTTTAATAAAATGCACCCTTTCAAACGAAGACTTATTCTCATCCAGATTTGTCATAATCCCTCTGAATGCAGCAATATTCTCGTAGTTTTTATCCTTCATCCAGGTTTCAATACCGTCAAGCATTTCATGAACATGTTCAATACCTTTCCGGTAAAGCACTGAAGCCATTTGCACAGCGCTTGCACCACATAAAAGATGTTTTATTATGCTGTCTGCATCATGGATACCCGTGGTTGCACACAGATCTGTATTTACCCTTCCGGACATGAGCGCTATCCAACGCAAAACCATCGTAATTTCATGAGGATCACTCAGTACATTGGTTGTCTTCATTCGCAGGGTTTCCACATCAACATCAGGCCTGAAAAACCGGTTAAATAAAACCACACCCTTCACACCAATTTGATCAATTTGTTTGATCATATATGCCGGATTAGAAAAGTAAAAACCAATTTTTACGGTAACCGGAATCTGAACCTTATCGATAACACTTTCAATTATCTCCAAATACTGTTTTTCAATATCGCTCCCGGAAATATCAGGGTTGGTCGGGGGAATGAAAATGTTTAACTCCAGGGCATCTGCCCCGGCATCTTCAACCTGACCTATAAACTCCATCCAGGCTCCCGGTGAAGCACAGTTAATACTTGCAATAACCGGTATACTCACGGCCTTTTTCGTTTCGCTTACGAGGTTGGCATATTTGCTTAGTCCTTGCTCCTTTGCATGCTTATCAATAAAGGCTGCAGCGTCAGGATACCAATGGTACATATCATCCTGTGTATTGAGTTTACCTTTATCAGCTACGATTTGTTCTTCATACAGTGATTTCAGCACCACTGCACCAGCACCAAATTTTTCACACTGAACAACATTCTCAGTGTTGGAAGTAAGGCTGGAAGCAGCAACAATGATGGGATTTTTTAATGTTAAGCCTGCGTATGATGTTGATAAGTCCATGTTTTTTCGTTTTTATGTATTTCTAAACAAGGTTTCAGGATTTGCTTTTCCAGCCAGATGGTTATATCCCGAAAAGCATGGTACATATTCATTTTTGCCCTGGTTGTCATGTCCTGATCCAGCTCAAATTTATACCCCTTTATTTGAAGTACATATGTTTCCGGGTATGTTTGAAACATTTCCTGTGCGAGGTAAAGCACAAAATCGGGGGATACCGAATGCATGGAAGGTTCAACACGCTTTTGTGGCGTTACTTTTTGAAATTTAAATTCATTTATATCTGCAACGCTGGCATCAGCAAAAATTACAATATCATATTTGCTTATAAGATCGGCATCTTCAATATTCAATTGATAATTTGAGTCAACATCAATGCATGAGAAATAAATATCGTTTACCCATTTTTGAATAAGTTCGGTAAATGCAATACCGATGGCATCATCCTGTTTAGAGGGATTGCCTATTCCGTAGATTAATACTTTTTTGTGTTTTTCCATATTCACACGTGTTTTTGGTCAATTAGTTTTCCTTTGTTATTATAAAGTGAAATTTGAAGTGGCATTTGCCCCAAAGCATGCGTTGCACAACTCAGGCACGGGTCGTACGCCCGGATGGCCACTTCAACCGCGTTCATCATGGCTTCGGTAATCTCTTTCTGGCCGTTCATTTCCCTGGTTGCCACCTGGTTCACCGCCTCGTTCATGGGCTGGTTATTGTTTGTTGTTGAAACAATTAAATTAGCCATTTCAATCTGATCACTGTCATTGATTCGGTAGTGGTGAAACAAAGTACCCCTCGGAGCCTCGAGCAAACCAACCCCCTCACTTTTTCTGGTTCCTTTCTTTATCCGTTCTCCTTGCAGTAAATCTTTATCATTCAGCAATTCCTTTATCTTTTCAACGGAATGCAGTATTTCAATCAATCGTGCCCAATGCTGGTGCATCGGCATGTGGTTTGGTTTGCCATTGCTGTATGCCTTGAATTTTTCAAATGCTTTTTGAGCAAGCGGAGTATCAATGAACTCGGCATTGTTTAACCTGGCCAGCGGACCCACTGTATACCAGCCTTTTTCTTTACCAAGTTCCTTAATAAACGGAAATTTCATGTAACTCCAGTTTTTTACCTCTTCATCGATGTATTTATTGTAATCCTGGTAATCAACATCGTGCAAAATCATATTTCCTTCGCTATCAATAGCACGTAGCACGCCATGATACAAATCCAATGCCCCGTCTTTGCGCACCAGGCTGAGGAAACTGCTCGGAAATTTTGAAAAAGTATCAATGAAAGCCTGATTTTTGGAATGGTAATCCTGGAAAAAATCCAGAGCTCCCTGTGCCCAGTCTACCATTGTATCCACTTTCATATGTTTTGGTCCATGCAGGAACGAATCTCTTTCTTCGGTAGTCAGATGTTTATTAATTCCACCAGGAATTGCGCCTGTACCGTGAATTTTTTTACCAGCGGTAACTTTAATTATTTCCTGTCCAAATTTTCGCATCATAACACCCTGAACAGCAAGTTCTTTGTTCTCCAGAGCCACGCCTATAATATTTCTTTTGGCCGGGTCGGCATCAACTCCAAAAAGTAAATCAGGTGAAGCCAAATGAAAGAAATGCAATGCATGCGACTGAAACATCTGTCCGTAATGCATGAGTCTCCGCATTTTTTCACCGGTTGGTGTCAGACCTTCACCTGTACCGGCACCAACAATCACATCCATGGCTTTGGCTGCTGCCAGATGATGGCTGACCGGACAAATCCCGCACAACCTCTGAACCAACACTGGCGCCTCCCAGTAGGGTCGTCCCTGCACGAAACGCTCAAATCCCCGAAATTCAACAATGTGAAGGCGTGTTTGCGATACTTCCCCCTTATTATCTAAATGAATCGTAACCTTTCCGTGTCCTTCCACGCGGGTTACCGGTTCTATTGTGATTTTTTGTCCCATTTTTAATCTTCGTTTTTAGTCAAATTTTACAACTTCATATGGTAAATCCATTTCCTTTCCTTTGATTAAAGCCACCAGTGATTCCCAGATAAGATCAGCACACGGGGGGCAACCGGGCAGAAAATAGTCAATTTTAACAACCTCATGACATGGATATACCCTGTCGAGCAGGATAGGTAATTCCGGGTCATTTGGTACAATTTTTTCATCGTTGCTTTGAACAGTTGGCCCCTTTAAATAGGCCTCTTCAATGCATTCTTTGATAGGGATACCATTTCGCATGGCTGGCAATCCGCCCATGATGGCACATTCACCAACCGAAACCAGGATATTGCAGTTTTTCCTGAAATCTTTCAGAACATGCACATTTTCACTGTTGCAACACCCGCCCTCAATCAGCCCGATGTCGCACTTTTTTGTAAATTTCTTAATGTCATTAATCGGTGACTTGTTAAACTCGACCAAATCAATAAGTTCAAGAATTCTTTCATCTATATCAAGCAATGACATGTGACATCCAAAGCATCCTGCTAATGATGTTGTTGCAACTACTGGTTTACTCATAATTGATAGTTTTACTTCGTTTCTATTTCATTTCCAATAGGTGTGGAATCGTATTTCCGGTCCCCAATCGGAACATCGAAACCTTTCTCTCTTACAAGGATAGCCCCAACAGGACAAACATCCATAGATTTTTGAGCCAGTTCATCAGTAAGTTTCGAAGCAAGATCGGGGTCGACATTAATTTCTACCTTGTGTCCGCGTTTTTTAAATGCATATAAACTTCTGCCCTGTTCGTCCTTAATAATCCGGATGCAGCGTTTGCAAAGAATACATCGGTTATGATCCTTAATAATCTTTGGACTGGATCCATCGATTTCCCTTTTAGGAAACAAAAACGGGAATCTTGGAACCATCATTTTGTAACGATAAGCGAGTGCCTGCAATTCGCAGTTTCCGCTTTTCTCACACGATGGACATAAATGATTTCCTTCCACGAATAAAAGTTCAACAATGCTTTTTCGTAAATCTTCCAGTTCCTTGGTTTTACTTTCAACCAACATTCCCTCCACAACCGGGGTCGTGCAGGCAGTCATTAATTTCCCGTTAACCCGTGCACTACAGATACGGCAGGCTCCTTTTGGCTTTACCCCTGGAACATTGCAAAGTGTTGGAATGTAAATATTGTTTTCTCTGGCCACATCAACCAGATACTGGCCTTTTTGGGCCAAGCATTCTTTTCCGTCTATGGTAACTTTAACAACCTGATTCATATGCTTTGAGTTTTTATTTTTATGGTCTTTCCGGTATTTGCCGGAGGAAACCGCCCCATGTAACCGGAGCTTTTTTATAAATGTTGTTTTGAAAAAATCGTTGCAATAATTTATGTTATGGCAGTTCTTCCGGTAACCATGCTGGCTTCGCGAATGGCCTTGTTAAAATCAAAACCACCATCAAATTCTTCACTCTGAACTTTTTCTTCGTACAGGTGCCTGAAATTTTTGATGCTTGTTATTATGGGATTTCCTGCCGTATGGCCAAGGCCGCACCTGCTTGCTTTCAGTATTTTAGCCCATTCAACCATATCGTCAACATCCTTACGCACACCACGGGCGTTCAGAATCTTCAGAAGTTTATCCCGTAGCAATATAGGAATTGTCCGGCAGGTGGAACATGAACCACAAGACTCCTCAATGAAAAATTCAGTAAAATTCAATACCACATCTTTGAGCAAGTCACGGCTTTTATTAAAAATGATGATGGAACCACCAGTGGCAAGATCTTCAAACCCCAAAGTACGACTAAATTCGTTGGGTGCAATTAACGAACCGGAAGGACCTCCAACCTGCACTGCCTGAACATGTTGTGCACCAACCATTTCGAGCATGTCGTTGACATTAAACCCCCAGGCTATCTCGTAAACACCAGGATAGCGACAATCACCAGATATACTGAGCAACTTTGTGCCGGTTGACTCATCGGTTCCAAAACCTTTATACCATTCGCCTCCATGCTTAATGACCTTTACTGCGGAACAAAGAGTTTCCACATTGTTTACCACGGTAGGCATATCATGATACCCTTTTTCAACCGGAAATGGAGGACGGTCACGGGGTTCTCCACGCTTTCCTTCAGCAGACTCAATGAGGGCTGATTCTTCACCACAAACATAAGCCCCGGCACCAAACTGGATGCGAATATCAAAATTAAAACCTTTCTTTCCCTGAATATCTTTTCCGAGATAGTTTTTATCACGGGCATTTTGTAAAATATCCTCAAGGTACTTTTCGAGGTACTTATATTCGAAACGGACATATAAAATACCCTCTTCGGCTCCCACCGCGTAACCGGCTAGAATCATTCCTTCAAGCAGCAGACGCGGCCGTTCGGTAAGAATCACCCTGTCTTTGAAAGTACCAGGCTCCCCTTCATCAGCATTGCAAAAAATATATTTCTTTTCACCTTTGGCTTTTCGGCAAAATTCCCATTTCAAACCGGTAGGGAATCCGGCACCTCCACGCCCTCTGATATTGGATTGTTTGATCTCATCAATCACTTGTTCCGGAGTCATATCAGTGATTTTCTTAATGGCCTCACCAACCTTGTAATCATCTTCCATGATGGGACCAATTTTTCGCATGTTGTTGTTTACAACTGCTTTGATTAGTTCCGAACTATTCATGCCATCACCGTAACTGGCTGAGTACATCTCTTCAACCGGTTTACCGGCTTTAATGTCCCGAACGATTTCTTTTACCCTGAATGGTGTTAGACGTGTAAAAATTTTCCCGTTGATAATAGCTGCAGGTTCCTGGTCATTCATCCCGATACATGATGTATCAAACAAACCTATCAAGCCATCAGGTGATAATTCACCGAATTTGCAACCGACCTGCTGTTCAAAAGTACTTGCAATCTCAGCGCGCCCCATCATGTTGGCTACAACACTGTTGTTTAAATAAACTGAATACTTACCGGTTGGGATTTGGGTGAGGAAGTGATAAAATGAGATGGTTTGTTCGACATCAACACGCGATATTTCCAGATTCCTGGCAATCTCGGTAACAAGTTCATCAGCAATGTAACCAAACTCACTTTGAACGTCGATCAGGATATCCATCAACCGGCTTTTATCCGCGTTGTATTTATCGATAATCCGCTTAAAAGATGTCTTCATACGAATAGATATTTAAAGAACTTTACCCTTATTAATGCATAAATAATTTATAATCAACTGTTTACGATTAAGTTACACTACCTTTTCTGTGAAAAGAAAGTGTAACTAAATCGGGCTAACCTGCTGTGACATAAATTAATATTATAACTTATGAATAGGGCAGGTTACAATGTATTGTTATTCGAATCACAATAAAAGTAGAATATCGATAATTAAAAAACAATGGGAGAAAATTATTTATATTTTATTTAAATAAAACATATAAGCCTCCACGCCCAAACTGTAAAGATTTTCTGTTATTTAATTCACACAAATGTTTTACAACATACTATTTATAGAACAAATAACCTATTTTTTATGTGTTTTTATTATTCCAAAATACAATAAATAGCAATTGAAATTATCAGGGACAAATACAATTTCAGCAAAACGGATAACCATTAAGGGATTGGTTCAGGGTGTTGGTTTTCGACCATTTGTATATCGACTCACTGATAAATACAACTTGCATGGTTTTGTTCAAAACACATCAACAGGTGTTTCTATACATATTCAAGGAGATAACGGCAATATATTAAAGTTTATTTCTGATTTATCAAAATATGCGCCACCGGCTTCCGATATACATGATCTTGAGATAATGGAAACTTCAGTATCTGATGACAAACAATTCCGAATCAAAAGCAGTGAAATGAATAATAATGGCATAACCAATATTTGTCCGGATATTGCTGTTTGTGATCAGTGCCTGGATGAAATGCGTATGCAGCATCATCGCTACCATTATCCTTTCATCAACTGCACCCAATGCGGCCCGCGTTTTACTATCATACGGAATCTTCCTTATGATCGTGATATGACTTCCATGTCTGAATTTACAATGTGCGGCCAGTGTTATACTGAATACCATGACATTCAGAACCGACGCTACCATGCTCAACCAACAGCTTGTAACAACTGTGGCCCGTCATATGCATATGCCCGCAATGGTAAGGTAGTTAAGGAAATACAGGAAATTATCACCTGTATTGCTAATGACTTAAATGCTGGATATATAATTGCAGTGAAAGGCCTTGGAGGATATAATCTGATGTGTGATGCAAACAACCCGGAAAGTATCCATCAGTTAAGAAAAGTAAAACTTAGGGATTCAAAACCATTTGCTGTGATGTTTCCTGACCTGGAAGAGCTTGACTACTATGCGGATATACAACAATCCGAGAAAGACGAGCTATTATCCTGGCGGAGACCCATTGTCATTGTAAAATCAAAGGGTTTGTTACCCCCAAAAGTGAGCAATGGCTTTCACACCATTGGTGCCATGCTGCCATACCTTCCCATGCATTACCTCCTTTTTAAACACATCCGTAGCCCTCTCATTTGTACAAGTGGAAACCTGTCGGACGAACCTATCATCACCGATGATGCAAAAGCTTTCGAAACGTTTGGCAGATTCGGGGCAGGTATTTTATCAAATAACAGAAGGATTGTCAATCGAACAGATGATTCTGTAGTAAAAATAGTTTCAAATAACACGAGGATTATTCGGCGTTCACGTGGCTATGTTCCTGAACCCATTTACACCAACAAAAAACTGCCCGAAATTTTCGGAACAGGTGCAGAGCTAATGAGCCATTTTGCAATAAGCAAAGACACCATGGTAATTCCGGGGCAGTATATCGGGGACTTGCAAAATGCTGAAACCCTTGAGTTCTATCAGGAAGCCTACCACCGCTATTGCGATATGTATAACTTCCATCCACAGGTAGTTGCGCACGACTTACATCCAGATTATCTGTCAACCAGATTTGCCGATGACATGAAATTAGAAAAGGTGGAAGTGCAACACCACCATGCACATATCGCCTCCTGTCTCTTTGAAAATCAATTTACCGGTAAAGCAATTGGAATTTGTTTTGATGGCTCAGGTCTGGGCACCGATGGCACCATCTGGGGCAGTGAATTTTTTATCTCTGATCTCAAACAAAGTGAGAAACTGTTTTCATTTGACCCGGTCAGGTTACCAGGTGGTGATAAAGCAGTGAAAGAAACATGGAGAACAGCCCTGGGCTACCTGATGAAAACATTTCAAAATGAATCGTTTTTTTCTCATCTCAAGGCATTCAAAAATATTGAAAATGAAAAACTTGAAATGGTTTTACAAGCCTTTCATAAAGAAATAAATACATTTAAAAGTTGTGGCATGGGGCGCCTGTTTGATGCTATTGCAGCATTGACAGGTATTTGCAATCAACCCGGGTTTCATGCTGAAGCCCCGATGCGTCTGGAAAATATTGCGCATAAGTACGAATCCGGTTATTATCCAATGGAGATCAGGGATGATTTCATTTCAACAGATACACTCATAGAAAATGTTGTGAAGGATGTTGAAAATGGAATATCCCCGGATATGATATCAGCAAAATTTCATAATTCCATTGTTCGTGTTTCTTTTAATCTGGCAAAAAAAATAAGGTCACAGACAGGAATAAATCACATTGCACTCTCAGGTGGTGTGTTTCAAAATGACTATCTTTTGGGAAAACTTGAAGAAATGTTGGGCAGCAACGGTTTCAAGATTCTTCGTCATCGGCAACTGCCTTACAATGACGGGAACATTGCTGTCGGGCAGATTGCAGCAGCATCAAAGTTAATAACTACTTAAAATAATATTCTATGTGCCTGGCAATACCAGCAAAAGTAATTGAATTAAACGATGACATGGCAAAAGCAAGCATGAACGGAGTGTTGGTTAAAGCGTCTCTTGCACTTCTGGATGAAGTGAAAGTGGGAGACTATATTTTGATACATACCGGCATTGCCATTGAGAAAATCGATGAAGATGAGGCGCAGGAAACGCTTCAATTAATTGAAGAAATGAAAAAAGGCGAGCTTTGAACTATTGGTCAAAATATAAGGATGCCGGACTTGTGAACACGCTTCTAAAAGAAATAAGTGCAGTTCAAACAGAACCTGTTAATTTCATGGAAGTATGTGGAGGACATACCCATGCCATTCAAAAATACGGAATAGGTAACATGTTACCTGAAAACATCCGTTTAATATCAGGCCCGGGTTGTCCGGTTTGTGTCACTGAAATTGAATACATCGATAAGGCACTTGCATATGCCGGAAACAAAAATCATATTATCGCCACATACGGAGATCTGATAAGGGTGCCGGGAACGGAACAGAGTCTTGAATACGCCAGGTCGGTGCATCAAAACATCCGGATTGTCAGCTCCCCACTCGATGTATTGGAAATTGCTGAAAGCAACCCTTCTAAAAAAGTAATTTTTCTTGCCATTGGATTTGAGACAACTGCTCCGGGCACAGCACTTTTGATAAAAAAAGCACACGAAAAAAAACTGGATAACTTATATGTTCTGAGTGCGCACAAAATAATGCCTCCGGCAATGAAATCTTTACTTGATGGTCAGGTGAATATTCACGGATTCCTTGCACCCGGGCATGTAACAGCGATTACCGGTGCAGACATGTACCGCCCGCTTGTAAACGAATACCATATACCTTTGGTTATTGCAGGATTTGAACCTGTAGATATATTGCAATCCATTCATATGCTTTTACGGCAAATCAAGCATCGGAAACCTGCGGTGGAAACCCAATATAAACGGGTTGTCAGTGAATCAGGGAATCCAAAAGCGCTGGAATTGATGAATGAGGTTTTCGAACGAAAAGCAGCTACATGGCGCGGCCTGGGTATTCTAAACGATAGTGGTCTGGCTTTGAAGAAAAAATATGAGCACCATGATATTGAAAAAGAAATTCCCGTTAAAACCAACCCGGTTGAACCTAAAGGCTGTATTTGCGGTAACATTTTGAAGGGAGTTAACAAACCTGCAGAATGCAAACTATTTGGTGCCCGGTGCACTCCTTCCAATCCGGTAGGGGCATGCATGGTTTCACCAGAAGGCGCATGTCAGGCTTACTTTATATATTCGGAACATGAATGAAGACAAAATCATAATGGGTCATGGCAGTGGTGGCAAGCGGATGGATGATCTTATCCGGAATGTTTTTCTAAATAAATTCCAGCCCGGAAACCATCGTTTTTTACCAGACAGCTATGTCTTTGATCACGATGGCAACAACTCATGGGCAATGACAACGGATAGTTTTGTAGTTGATCCTTTGTTTTTCCCGGGAGGTGACATCGGAAGAATTGCCGTCAGCGGCACAGTGAATGATCTTTCCGTTTCGGGGGCAATTCCGTTATTTCTGTCAGCATCATTTATCATTGAAGAAGGTTTTTCCATAACGCAATTGCAAGAAATTACCGGCAGCATGGCGAGGGAGGCTGAGAAAGCAGGAGTATCCATCGTAACAGGTGATACCAAAGTTGTTCAAAAAGGAAAGGCTGATAAAGTATTTATCAATACCACCGGCATTGGAAGCGTGATCCCGGCATTGAAAGACATTTCATCGGGAAACAGGATAAAACCCGGAGATGTGATCATTCTCAACGGTCCGGTCGGAGAGCATGCTGTGGCGGTTATGTGCGAACGGGAAGAGATTTCATTCGAATCGCCTGTATATTCTGATGTAGCGCCATTAAACCATTTGATCCAGGATGTTCTGAAAAAGACCGATGATATTGCATTTATGCGTGATGTTACTCGTGGAGGTCTGGCTACTGTGGCAAAAGAAATCGTTGAAAATCAATCATTCGGCATACTTTTAAAAGAAGAGCAAATACCTGTGCCTGAAATGGTACAGTCGTACTGCGATATTTTCGGATATGATCCACTTTACCTTGCAAACGAGGGCAAAGTAATGTTTATTGTAAAACCCGCAGTTGCTGATATGGTTATTGATGCAATGCAAAAACATCCACAGGGTAAAAAGGCCTGCATCATTGGGGAAGTTACTGATAAACACCCGGGGAAGCTTTATTTGCAAACATTTTATAAAGGAACAAGAGTTCTTGATAAATTAAGTGGAGAACAATTACCAAGAATATGCTAAAATGCACGAACTTAGTCTGGCAGAAAATATTGTGGAAATTGCAAACAAGGCTTTGAAGGAGCATCGTAAAAGCTATGTCAATGAGATCATTTTGGATATAGGAAAGTTAACCTGCGTTGAACCCGATGCGTTGCGGTCGGCATTGGAAATTTATTCATCGCAAGACAACTGGAAAAACGTATCTTATGTGTTTAATGAAATCAAAGGCGAGGGCAAATGTAAAAACTGCGGAAACCAATTTGATATGAATGATTTCTTTACTATTTGTGATAAATGCCATGGCATGAACATTGAGGTCATGAAAGGTAAAGAATTTAAGATCAGAGCAATTACCATGGAATAACCAAAAAAAACAAATACTATGTGTGATACATGCGGATGCGGACACAACCATGTCAGTATACAAAAACCGGGAGAACATAACCATACTCATGTTCATGGGCACGGTCATCACGAACATCATCATCATGACCACGAGGAAGGCCATCATCACCATTATCATGAACATGCTCATGGTAATGAGGTCACCGTTAACCTTGAACAGGATGTACTATCAAAAAACCAGTTGCTTGCTGAACGCAACCGGGGATATTTCGAGGCTAAAAATATAAAGTCGCTAAACCTGGTAAGTTCACCCGGATCAGGAAAAACAACATTACTGGAAAAAACCATTCAACATTTTGCCGACCTTCTAAAAATGTATGTGGTGGAGGGCGATCAACAAACCATGAACGATGCTGAACGAATAGTGAAAGCGGGGGCTGAATCGATTCAAATCAACACAGGCAAAGGTTGCCACTTAGATGCGGAAATGGTAAATCATGCCATTAAAAGTCTTCAACCAGTAAATGATTCATTTATGTTCATTGAAAATGTTGGTAATTTGGTATGTCCTGCAATGTTTGACCTTGGGGAACAACAACGCGTTGTGATTATTAGTGTTACCGAAGGTGATGATAAACCTGCAAAATATCCCTTTATGTTTGAATCATCGGATATTTGTATCATAAATAAAGTCGATTTGCTACCTTATGTTGATTTTGATGTAAATAAGGTTAAAAATCTTGCTTTGCAAACCAACAATAAATTAAAATTTATTGAATTGTCCTGTAAAACGGGAGAAGGCCTGCAAAGCTGGTTTGACGAACTCACAGCCAGCACTTAAAAACGCATTAAAAGTAAGTTAAACAACTCACCGTGGTAGTTGTATTGTAAATTTAGTACCCTTTCTTATTTGACTTTCAACATTGATGGTACCATTGTGTAACTCGACAATCTTTTTGGTAATTGATAAGCCAAGTCCAAAACTTTTTTCTCCGCGCAGACCATCTCTTCTTACCGGTGAAAACTTTTCAAATATTTTTTCAATGTTTTCCTGAGATATTCCAATTCCCGTATCTGTAATCTCAATGACAACATAATCCTGGTCAGAAAACATCCGGATATTGATTTTACCTTTATTTGGCGTAAATTTTATAGCATTGGTAACCAGGTTTTGTATGACCAGCCTGAATTTTACCTCATCAATCTCAAGAGTAATATCGTCGTCAGGATATTCTGTTTCAAGCGTTACCTGCTTTTCTTTGAGACTATTCGAAAAAGATGAAAGCACATTATTAAAAAACGACTGAAGATTCACTGTTTTAGGCTCAATTATAAATCCGCCCGATTTAACCTTCAGGGTTTCAATCATACTCTCCATCATGTGAAGTGTACTACCTGCAATTTTTTCAATGAGTGCAGAAAAACTCCTGACCAGCTCCATCTCATCACTATTTCTGCCCTTTTGTGTCCTGGCAATATTTTGGATATTTCCCAAAGGGCCCCGGATATCATGAACGAGAATGTGTAAAATATCTTCAATATCCTCAGACTGCTTTTTTATTTTCTCCTGTCGTTGCTTCTTCTCCGTAATATCCAGAAACTGTCCGGCAACATTCATCACACTACCCTCATTAACCTTTACCGGATATGTTTTCATATTGATCCATTTGGTGCCATTAAAAACATTTGATGTTTTAAATTCCAAATCCTGAAAATAATCACCTTCCTTTATATTCAAAAAAGCCTGATTAAATTTTTCTTTCTCGTCATCTGCAATTATTCCCTTAATTTTTTCAAGGGTTTCCTTCTCTTTCGGATTCCTGGAGATTTCAT
Organism: uncultured Bacteroidales bacterium; assembly: GCA_964486145.1. Classification (GTDB taxonomy): domain Bacteria; phylum Bacteroidota; class Bacteroidia; order Bacteroidales; family JAAAOM01; genus CAZAMT01. Next base: position 1,923 of record CAZAMT010000069.1, on the reverse strand, counting down.
CAAAGGTATCTGTCAGATGAATGATTTCATTCCTGGTTAAATCCCATATAAAAAAAAACTCGGGAATGTTTTCTGTTATTTGTTTTTCCGGCGAACTCATTTTTTCATTAAATAAAACCGTTAAATAACAAAAGTATGTAAAAAATTATTCAGAATCAATCTTACGTTTTCAAATAAAAATTTAACTATACAAAAACCTTTTTACACTGCGCTTTGGTGTTTTTTGGAATTCCTCGTTATGGATATCAAACTTTGAAATACTCATGTAACCGGGACTGGTTGCATTAATATCTTTTCGATATTCCTCATACATCTTTCCAATATCTGCCTGTGGTATATTATTGGCTTTCAATGCATCATAATCCGGATAAATCAATGCTACGAGTTTATCATTGCGAAGAACAACCAGCGATTCTCCGATACCAAACTTGTTGTTAATCTTTGCTTCTAACTCCTCAGGATAAATATTCTTGCCGTTTGGCCCAACGATGAGGCTTTTGATTCTTCCTTTTATGAAAATATTTCCGTCTTGTCCTATTGTACCAACGTCTCCCGTATGAAACCATCCATCTTTATCAATAACTTCATTGGTTGCTTTATCGTTTTTGTAATATCCATACATCAGATGTTCGCCACGCAGAATGATCTCGCCAACCTCAGACCCGGGATTTTCAGAATCAATTGTCACTTCAAGTGTATCCACTGCTTTTCCTGAGGCACCAAGCTTATTTGTTTTCCATGATGAATAACTGATAAGGGGACCACATTCAGTCATCCCGTACCCAACTGTATATGGAAATTTAATTTTCCGAAAGAATTTTTCTGCCTCCATGTTAAATGATGCTCCTCCAATAACAATTTCCCGGAATTTACCTCCAAAAACATTGTTCAGTTTCTTTTTGATGCTTGAATAAATGACATTGTTTAGTCCCGGTATTTTAAGGATTACCTTCATCACCGGTTTTTCAATAACAGGCAGAATTTGTTTTTTGTAAATTTTCTCAATAACCAGTGGTACAGACAATACCAGCGATGGTCGTATTTCCTGGAATGCTTTGATAATGATTTGAGGAGAGGGGGTTTTTGTAAGAAAAGTTATGTGACAACCTATGCTAAACGGAAATAAAAACTCAAATGCACATCCGTAGGTATGTGCCAGGGGTAAAAACGAAACGATGTTGTCCCCCGGATCCAAAGGCATATGGTTTTGAGCAAACCGGATATTACCTGCCAAACTGTTATGTGGAATCATCACACCCTTGGAAAAGCCCGTTGTTCCGGATGTATAACTGATAACTGCCAAATCTTTGTTGGTTACATCAGGCAGAAAAAAGCTTTCGCCCTGAATTTTGCCAACATGCTTTTGGTTATGTAAATCAATTGCTTTCCTGCAAATTTCCTTAAAAGAACCCGAATTTTCAGCGATTGTTTGAAATGTATTTACAGATATCACCCCTTTTACCTGATTCATCTGTTTGATATCCATTGTTTCAAATATCGTATCAGAAGCAAAAAGCAATACGGAGTCAGAGTGATTCACAATGTGATGAATATCCTCAGCTATAAAATCCGGTAATATCGGAACAATTACTGCACCGTATGTCACCGCTGAAAGGTAGACAATCGCCCACCGCGAAGAATTTTTACCAATCAATGCAATTTTATCACCCTTTTTAATTTGCAGGCTTTCAAACAATACGTGAAATTTGAGTATTTCCAAACCTACTTCCGCATAGGAAAAACTCTCTCCGTTGTAATCGGAAAAAGCCTGAATATTCCAGTTCTTTTTAATACTGTTCTCCAAATAGTCTGTAAATTGTTCCGTCAGCATACCAATGGTTTTAGTTGTACATGTTTCTGTTGATAAAATTAACAATTTTCCAATAAACCATGCTTTTAAAACATAATTTAACTGTCTTTCGC
>CAZAMT010000068.1:0-15338 GCA_964486145.1 uncultured Bacteroidales bacterium | reverse complement strand
ATTCGGGTGACGCCAACGTCGGAGGTTACAAAATTACCAGCAATAATAAAATTATCTATATTCCATCCGCTGGTTACATTGTTCCCATCGGTCGGGCCTAAATTAAATTTAAATATCACTTCTTTTTGTCTGTCGACATTATGCGCACTTAAGTCGATTTCTTCAAATTTCCAGTAATTTTGAGAAATGTCTCCATCGTAATTTCTGATTGTATTCCATGTGATACCACTATCGGCAGAAACCTGAATATTGAAAAAATCATACGATTCTTTATTTAACCAAAGTTGATATCCAACAAACAAATCTTTAAAATATTGTAAATTAAAACATTTTGACATAGCTGTGTCGGGTGGATTGATAAAATTACCGTGATCCCCATCGAAAGAAAGATCTGAACCCAATACCTGATAACCACTGTATGCAGTATCCGGATCCGGAAATCCACGAAGTTCATTGGCACCAAGCCCCATAGGCCTGTCTATTTCAAAATCACCCCCGAAGTACCAATTTGTATCTGTCTCAAAATCATCAAAGAAATATTTATCTTTAATACTTCTTTCACCCGCGGGGTTGCTGGTTAAATCAGGTAACACATAATTCACCAGTGCATAATTTGTATCATATACTATATACATTATCGAATCCTGAAGATTTGCAATGTTTTCTTCTTCAAAAGACATATCTGATGTATCAAGGTGAATATGAACATTATGTTTTAGCACTTCCAAATCAAATACATTTCCTTCAGAAGCATCCGCATGTGCATCACAGGTTATCCAAAGATAGGATTTACCATAGGGTAACCGGTAATTGATGTTTTTAAAAGATGCTACGCTGTCAATAAAAGAAACCGGGGATGTTACCGGATTGTGCGGTTTAAAATATTTATTTTCCGTTATGTACACATTTACCCCTGAAGTTGATACATCATTCACATTGGAACCTTTAAACCGGATATTTAAGGAATCCAGGTAAAGATCACCTTCGTTGCCAAAAATTGTTAAGCTCATATTTATCACGGGGTTGTCTCTCACTCCCGAAGCTACAAAATCATCATTGTATTGATTGACTTCGAATCTGGTTATATGCTTAGGAATGATTCCTTTTTCAATGATCTTAATTGAATCAATGCATATACCATAACCATAATTTGTTTCGCCCTCAAAAGCCACATATACGCTATCTGAAAGCAATGAATCAGGAATAAAGATGGATTGCTCTGTCCATTCAACCAATGGCTCCAAATACTTATTTAATAATATCCATTCATCATACACGTTGTTTTTGCAAAATACCCGTAGCCGGTCAAAATCCGTTGGTCCCCATTCATCCTGCGCATGCCAGAATAAAATTTCGGGCTTTTTTGCCCCGGTCAGGTCTAATGGTTGTGTAATAAGTTTGGTTTTCCAACCACGGTGCACTTCTACTTGAAAATAAGCATTATAATTGCCCTGATAAGCATTGTTCGGAAACCGTGTACAAAGCCCTGAAACATCATCGCACACTTCGTAACCACCTGTGTTTTCAGTCCAGTATAAATTTCCGGTTTCTTGTTCCTGAAACCATTTATCTTCAGATATCCCACTTTCAAAATTTTCATAAAAATATACCTGGGCGTTTAGAGGCGCTAATGAAAATATAGCTATTGCAATAGCAAATAATTGGTTGCGTATATGTAAAAACATTTTATTGGTATAATTAAAGTATTATTATTAATAAGTTTACGTGATATTATCAAATATGTTCGGGATACGATAACTTATGCAGGAAAATTTCGTAAAGAATAGAAACTAAACTTGTCATGTTTTCTATCAAAAAAACAATATATTTTCTGCATTTATTTGTGTTCTCATTTTTTATCTTTGAAAATTCATTTAGCCAGAAGGATAATGAGTTTTGGTTTGCAGTCCCTCCTGTAACTGAAGCACATTCAGCAGAAGGAAGTTGTCCTTGTATCTCAAATAACAGTTGTGGGGCAGCACCGGCAAGTTTTAATTTTACAAACACAAATAACGTTCCGGCTACGGTAACCATTGAGCAACCGGCCAATGAATATGATGCAGCAACAAACCCTGACGGATTTCACCCCATAGTTATTACCGTACCTGCAAACTCCTTTCACCGGGAAGAATTATGGGGTAACGACCTGTGTGATCCGGACATTGCTGCCAAACGAAAGCTTTTCGAAAACCGGATTGAACCGGGTGATCCAACCAAAATTCTAAAAAAAGGGATACATATTACCTCAACAGAATATATTACTGTTTACTATGAAATGGAGGAACAGAACAATTCAGATATATATGCACTGAAAGGAGAAAACGGCCTTGGAGATTTGTTTTACGTACCCTTTCAGATGAACAAACATAACCATGATTTTGGTTCCAATCAACCGGCGTATTCATCGATTGATATCGTTGCTGTAGATGGTGGAAACACCAGGGTGTGGGTATATCCTACCGAAGAAGTACTTGGTTACGGCGCAGCGCCTTTCTTTATTGACCTGAAACAGGGTGAATCCGTATCATTAAGTCCCGGAAAAGTAAAACCTGACGGTACGTATGATTTTTACACGGCACAAGGAATAAGGTTAGCGGGTACTAAAATAGAAGTAGAAGGTGGCAAACGCGTGGCAGTTACCATTTCTGATGACTCAGTGCATGGCGACTCCGGATGCTATGATTTGATTGGTGATCAAATGGTTCCGGTTGAGGCCATCAGAACAGATGGTTCCCGCGAACCTATTATAGGAACCGAATACATAATAATGAAAGGGGCCCTGGGATGGGACAAAGGAGGCACAGAGGATTGGGACCGGGTGTATATTGTAGCCACAGAGGATAATACAGACGTAACAATTACGGATGTTTCGGGAGGGGGCGGAGGAAATGTTATGATAAACATGATGAGCCAGGATCAGGAAATGTATGAAATTTCAACCGAAAACAATACAGAACACATAACCTATATTGAAGCAACAAAACCCGTTTATGTTCTCCATGTAACAGGGGCCGGTGGTGGTTGTGAAATTGGTGGGGCGGTAATACCAACCGTATCAGCCTGTACTGGATCATTTGATGTTGGTTTTTCGAGGGGTAGCGAAAGTGGAAAGGATTTTTTGGTCAATGTTATGGTCAGGGAAGAAAATGATGATGACTCAGCCCGGTACGCGTTTGAATTTAATGGTGTACCAAAACCAATGTGGGGTGACAACTTCGTAAAAATACCCGGCAGCCATTGGTGGACAACCCAACTTGATTTAGATGCTGAAGTTGGGCAGTATTCGCGAAACATGATTTCAAATTCAAAAGAAATTTTTCATTTAGGTACTTTAAATGGTGGTAAATCAAACGGAGGTAATTATGGTTATTTTTCAAATTATTCAATGGTAGAAGGTCGCAGCTATGTTAGTGGTGTAGGGCAACCAGGTATAAAATTATGCTACGGTGAAGAGGTTCAACTGGTTGCTGACGGAGGCTTATCTTATGAATGGCTGGAGTTTGACGATGTCACCCTTACATACAAGCCTGGTCGTTTTTTATCGGATTATACCGCCCAAAAGCCATATGCAACCCCATTTTCATCTATAAAGTACAGCGTGGTTGTTAAAGGAGCCTCTTGTGCAGTACCAGATACGGTTGGGGTGGAATTACTCGTTGCTGATTCATTAAGTTCTGATTTCGAAACAGATGTAGCATTTGGCTGTGCCCCGCTTACTGTTAATGTTACCAATAATTCACATGGAAATGAAAAAAACCAGTGGTACATCAATGATGTTTCAAGAACCCTGGTGGCCGATCCGGATACATTTATGTTTTTTAATAATACGGATACTGCACAGGACTATAAAATTACGCTGGTTACCCGAAACAAGTACTGTATCAAAATAATGGAAAAACAAATACGCGTGTACCCCGAGATCAATGCCGGCTTTGCGGTGGATGATTCACTGGGCTGCAGTCCGCTGGAAGTGAGTTTTACCGATCAAAGTTCAGGGAATATTGATACGGTTAGTGGTTCGGGATTCCGTTGGGATTTCGACGACTTTTCAACATCCAGCTTAAGAAACCCTGTACATGTATTCGAAAATTTTTCGGATGCAACAGATACGTTTCATGTATCACAAATTGTTACTTCACCATTCCTGTGCCGGGACACCGCGAGCAAAGAAATTATTGTTCATCCGCATATTGAAGCCCACTTGACTTTTGATCCCTCCCTCTCCTGCTCCCCGCTTATCAGTGAATTAAACCCTCAAAATTCCATCGGGGTAGACACATTTTTCTGGCATATCTATGACGACCAGGGATTTTCAGACAGCCTGTACACTGCAACCAATAAAAATTCCATTCCCTTTTCACACAACGATACTTCGCAGGCCAGCCCCGATACCATTTTCATAAACCTCGTTGCCAGAAATGACCAGGGCTGTTGGGACACGGTACCGGAACGAAAAATTGTTGTTTATCCCGAGGTTCATGCATTGTTTACACCTTCAGATGACAACATTTGTGATTCCACACTGGTTTCATTTACCAACAATTCCATTGGGTATGATTTAATATACCAATGGGATTTTGACAATGGGAACTCATCCGATGAAGAAAACCCGGATCATCGGTTTTTCAACAGAAACAACAATGATTCCATAGTGCGGAATGTTTCACTGATTACCTGGTCTGATGAATACTTGTGTAAAGACACCTTAATCATTCCAATAACCGTTCACCCCTTTGTTTTTGCAGACTTTACGGTGGAACACCAAAACAATTGTTCACCTCTGAATATTTCAATAGACAATACTTCCATAGCACCTACAGGTACCACGTATGACTGGGATCTGGGAGATGGAACATTTTATACATTGATGAACAAAAATGATGTAAATCACACACTCACCAATTACAGCGATACAGATGAAGAAACTTTTACCATCAAACTGGATGCAACCAAAGGAGCGTGTCATTCATCAACTACAAGGGAGGTACTGGTCTATCCCAGGGTCCGGCCCCGTTTCACCACCGACCTGTCAGCAGGTTGCCACCCCCTTGAAGTACGCATTATCAACGCATCAGAACCGAGCTTAACATTCGACTGGCAATTTGGTGATGGTTCTTCAACAGATACAACTGCCGGAAGCTTCTATAAGACATTTGAAAATTTTACGGCCAAAGACACCACCTATGACATTACATTAACGGCAACCAACAATTACGGCTGTTCAAATGATTCCACGCGTCAGGTTACAGTTTATTCCTTCATCGAAGCAGATTTTTCACTGTTTAGAACAGATACCTGTTCACCATTCACACCCGCGATCGAAAATGATTCCCGCGGAGGAATTTCCAGCCACGAGTGGTTTTTTGGTAACGGAGACACGGATAATAATCCTAATCCCAATTATACATACAGGAATACAACCGATCACATACAATCGTACAATCTAAAACTCAGGGTAGGAAACAACCACGGCTGCTACGATTCCATCAGTCAGGAAGTAACCGTATATCCTGAAGTAGTTGCGGATTTTACCACGTCAGATGGTATATTTGAAGATTGTCAGCCATTTTTTGTCCGGTTTGAAAATACAACAAATGCACCTGCCAATGATTTTAATTGGGACTTTGGCGATGGAGGAGGTTCTGTATTGAAAACGCCACCTGCCCGTACTTTTACAAATAACGGGACCATTGACAGTGTTTACTCCGTGCGTTTGTTTGCCCAATCAGAATTCGGTTGCTCTGATGAAATAACAAAAGACATCATCGCGTATGCATATATTAATGCAAATTTTGGCCTGGCCAATTCAGACAGTTGCTCACCATTTCCGGTGGGGATCGATAACCTGTCCAAAGGCGGGATCGATCAATATTTCTGGAACTTTGGCGATGGAAGCCCGGAGAGCAATCAATTCGAGCCTGCTCACGCGTATAGAAATCAATCCGACTTTGTGCAGGAACGAAATCTTCGTCTGATTGTAAAAAACCTTCATGCCTGTTACGATACCTTGATAAGAAAAGTAACCGTTTATCCCGAGGTAATTGCAAATTTCTCTACTTCCGATAACATTTATGCCGGCTGCCAACCGTTTGACGTTAATTTTGTTAACAATTCAAACCATCCGGCCAGGTTCTTTATTTGGGATTTTGATGATGGAACCAATACAGGAACAGATAATCCTTCAAAATCATTCATTAACAAAAACGAAACCGATCAGACATTTCATGTGAACCTGTTCGCGGAGTCAATCTACCAGTGCAAAGATGACACAACCATTGATATTACTTCATATGCATATACCGAAGCCGACTTTAATGTAAGTGATGACGATGTTTGTTACGGATACCCGGTGGAAATCACAAACCGTTCATCACCCGGTACGGTACAATATGACTGGGATATGGATAATGGAACCATCCGTCATGACGAAGATAAGTTTCAGTACACGTGGATGGACGAGGTAGATGGTCATGTTTTTAATTTACGTTTGACCGCCAGGAATTCCCATGGTTGTTATGATACTGTTTCAAAAAATATTGAAATATTTCCGCAGGTTCGTGCGCACATCGGCTTGTCAGATACGGCCGGATGCCATCCGTTTTATGTAACCCTTACCAATTTATCGGAAAATGTTGCGTTTGATGATAAATACTTCTGGGATTTTGGAGACGGAAATGATGCAAGCATTGAAAACCCGTCCAATCTATTTGAAACCAATGCCAAAGAACCAACAAGATATAAAATATCGCTCAGGGCTGAGTCGGACATGCACTGCTGGGATACAACATCAACCCATGTAACTGTTTATCCACAACCTGATGCCATGTTTTACACATATCCTCCAACACAGTTTTATCCTCAGTCAACTATCGATATTGATAACATGACCAACCATAAAGAAGAATGGTATTATGACTGGAACTGGGGTGACAACTCCATCAGTGACAAAAAAAGCGCTCCGAGCTCTCATGAATACGGATATTGGGGTGATTATGACGTTAAACTCACTGTTTGGAATAATTACTGCATGGATTCATTAAAACGCACTGTAACAATTTTTCCTGCATTACCCATTGCTCGTTTTGATTCCACATACAGAGGTTGTGAACCATTAACCGTAACATTTTACGATCATTCAATATATGGTAAAAAGCATAGTTGGGAATTTGGTGATGGCGGAACATATGTGTCCGGCCCGGGAAAAGATGTTGAACTACAGTTACAGGAATTCGGAGAAGAGGTGACCCATACATTTGAAAACGACGGATTCTATAATGTTATCCTTACCGTTGAAGGAGATGGCGGATTAGCCCAGTACAATCAAATTGTGGAGGTATATCCCAAGCCTGAAATTAGCTTCGATGTAGCCCCAAAGGTGGTTATGCTGCCTGATGAGAAAATACAGACATTTAACAGCACCCCTGTTAAACCTGAGTTCAGATATTTATGGAATTTCGGGGATGGCGCGTATTCAACTGACAAAGAACCATCGCATTTATATTCCGAACTGGGTAAATACGATGTGTCTCTTACCATGTGGACAGAACATATGTGTGTAGATTCACTCGTGAAACCAGAATTGGTAAGTGTTGAAGGTACAGGAATTACTGATTTTCCGAATGCATTTATCCCAAATCTTAATGGTCCAAACGGTGGATACTACGATATAAATGATCCTCAGTCGCACGTATTCCACCCGTATCATGATGGGGTTGTTGATTATCATCTCGAAATATATACAAGATGGGGTGAACTCATTTTTGTCAGTGATGATGTTACCATTGGCTGGGATGGCTACATCAACGGTACCCTCGCAAAGCAGGATGTTTACGTCTGGCGGGTAAAAGGAACGTATACCAACGGCAGCTCATTCGTGAAAGCCGGAGATGTGACTTTACTAATAGCTCCGGAAGGACAAATTATGAATGACAACCAGTAAACTTTATTACGAATATTACCATCTACACATGAATGTGTTCATGGTATTGATAAAAATATTTTGGTAATGAATATTATCCTTTTTTGATGACGAAAATCACCTTTTTTAATATGAAAACATGATATTAATAAATAAAAAAAAACAGGTATTGTTGCAAAACACCTGTAAAAATAACTCGTTTGAAAAATTTCCGTATAGTAATTATGTGAGGACCGAAATGTAGTAATGGCTTAGGATTAAAGACAATTAAAGATTCCTGTAGCTATTCTTGAAACTTAAACCTGATATTTTAAAACGCAGCATGAGAAAAAATGGTGCTATATTCATTTCTTTGTTATTAAATGTAATAATTCTGTTTAATACATATAGCCAGGATCCGCAATTTACGCAGTTCTATTCCAATCCCTTATATCTTGCCCCGTCTTTCGCCGGCGCCACCGGCGGAAGTCGTTTTTCAACAAATTACCGCAATCAATGGCCGGGTTTACCTGTATCATTTCAAACATTATCATTCTCGTTTGATCATTATTTTTCAAATTTTAACAGTGGTGTGGGCATACTTGCACTGAAAGACCAGGCGGGATCAGGAAACATGGGAATATTAAACGTGGGAATTCAGTATTCCTATAATTTTCAGATTTTTAATGTCTGGCATGTCAGGCCCGGCTTGCACTTTTATTACACAGAAATGGGGATCGATTACTTCAGGCTGCGATTGTACAATGACATTCTTGCCGATCAAACATCGCAACCTGTTTTTAATGCACCCGCGACGGAAAAAGCAAGGGATGTGGATGCAGGTACATCATTGTTAATTTATTCGAAAAGAATTTGGGGCGGTGCAAGCATTGACCACCTTTTAAAGCCCAATTTATCACTTTACGCGGATAAATACATTGTTCCGTTAAAAGTATCCGTTTATGGAGGCTATGTACTGGTAAAAAACAGCAGGTTGCTGAACCCGATTGATGAAACCCTGACTTTTGCCACCCTGTTTAAAATACAAAACAATCAAAAACAGCTTGACATGGGACTATACTGGCATAAGAGCCCCTTGGTTTTTGGGGCATGGTACAGGGGTATCCCTCCTTCAAATTCTCCCCGCGGTGATGCCATCGCCCTGCTGGTTGGCTACAAAATTGACCAGTTCAGTGTAGGTTATTCTTATGATTTTACCGTTTCCAACCTGTTACCCCACACATGGGGTGCTCACGAAGTATCGCTGGTTTACAAGTTTAAAATGCCCAAACGCAAAAAACGACCATCCATGGTTCCCTGTCCTGAATTTTAAATGACAAAATTTTCCTCATCATTTAATTATTTGGTATTAAAGTATATATTTGTGCCCGAGAAACGAAAAACAATTATTTTAGAATGAAAAGAGCACAAAACATAATCAATGCCATTCTTATATTAGCAGTTGCAGGGCTGTTTATACTCTATTTTCTGGATACCCAAACATCCGTATCAACATCCGGGGAGGCAAAAAAATCTGATCCTGCAGGCAGCGAAGTTTCCATCGCATTCGTAAAAATTGATACAATACTCAATAATTACGACATGTTTTACGATATGCGGCAAACGCTGGAAGAAAAACAAAAGGCATCTGAAGCTGAACTGGCTTCAAAAACAAGGGCGTATGAACGCGGGGTGAAGGACTTTCAAAATAAGGTACAGAAAGGTTTGGTAACCAGGTCAACAGCACAACAGATGGAACAGGAACTGATGCAGGAGCAGCAGGAAATATTGCAATTACGGGATCAATTGACATACCAACTTTCTGAAGAAGAACAGGTAATGAACCGAAAGCTTATCAATGAAATTACCGAATTTCTTGAAGAATACAATAAAGATAAAAACTACAAGTACATATTCAGCGATCAATTGTATGGTGATAATATACTTTATGCTTCGGACAGCCTTGACATAACAAACGTGGTTTTGGAGGGACTGAACAAGCGCTACCAGAAAAATGCTGAAAAATCGGAATAAAATCTCAAACCATTCATGTCATTTGCTGATGGTTACCTGAACAAACATGCGTATATTTCAGGAGGGCTTGAACAAAATCCACCAAAAGATGATTTTCAAATAGCGGTCATCATTCCATGTTACAATGAACCATCCATCATTCAAACGCTCACAAGCATTTCACAGTGCCATCTCCCTGAATCATTGGTGGAAGTGTACGTAATCATCAATTCATCAGAAACTGCCCCACAAAAGCATAAGGAGCAAAATCAAAATTCCCTTAAACGTATTAACGAATGGATAAAAAATCAACCTGAAAGCAGAATAACGTATGCTGTTCGCTTGTTTGATGACTTGCCGGAAAAACATTCCGGAGTTGGTTTGGCCCGTAAAATTGGCATGGATGAGGCCATTCGCCGGTTCAACCACCTCAATAATCCCAGCGGAATCATCGTTTCATTGGATGCAGACTGTCTCTGTTCCAAAAATTATCTTACTGAAATTGAGAAAAAATTTTTCTCTAACCCGAAACTAAATGGCGCCAATATACATGTGGAACATGACATAAAACATCATGAAACTTCGGACCCGGTTATAAAGGCCATCACAGTGTACGAACTTTACCTGCGATATTATGTTGAAATGCTTCGGTTTACAGGATTTCCCTACGGATTTCATACCATCGGTTCGGGTTTTGCTGTAAGGGCTAACGCGTATGTAAAACAAGGGGGCATGAACAAACGAAAAGGAGGAGAAGATTTTTATTTCCTGCAAAAACTTTTTGCTCTTGGTAATTTTTGCGAAATTAACTCAACCAGGGTAATACCGGCTGCAAGAATGTCTGACCGGGTTCCGTTTGGCACAGGTCCGGAAATAAAAAAAATTATCAACAACAAAGGAATGCTTTTCACCTATGTTCCGGATGCCTTCAGGGAATTAAAAGGCTTTTTTTCATCGATGAACGAAATGTTCAACCATCCTAATAAACCTCTTGCTGATCTATCGCCCCGGTTTATTGAATTTATTGAAAATCAGGATTTCAAGTCGAAAATTGGAGAGTTAAAAAACCATACTGCCAATTATAATGCATTCCGGAAGCGTTTTTTTCAATGGTTTAATGCATTTATGATTCTTAAATATCTCAACTTTGTCCATGAAAAAAAATATGCAAAACAAGAGATCACGCGTTCACTCAAACAGATATTTCCGGGTAAAAAATACGAAAGGAATTTTGATTGGCTTATGTTTATGAGGGAAAAACAAAAAAATACGGAGTTTTTTATTCTTCAATGATAAGGAATATATCTTCATTCTCTTTTTTCATCAGGTACTGCTCTCGCGCAAACTTTTCGAGATTTTCCTTATCTGTCTGAAGTTCTTCCAAACGTCTGGTCTCTTCCTTGATTTTAGCCTGATAATATTGTTTATCCTCTTCTAACTGTTTCAGTTGTTTCATGTTTCTTAACCTTTCAAACCAATTGTTCTGGTCAAAAAACGAAATCCAGATAAGAAAAATAAAAGCTGTAATCACATATTTGTTTTTCAGAAAATCGGGTAGATTCTCCAGCCTGATTCTTTTTATTTTACTGAGCAGGTTCATGTTACGAAGATACATCAAATCCTCACATAAATCCAAACAGGAAAGGTCGTAGTTTTTAACAAAATCCAAAAACACGATAAAAATCATCATTTGACATTGTTGGGTCTAATAAATGTCATTTTTTAACGCTTAAACACTTATTAAATTTACCATTCAATTAATTATATCAAATAAATTAGAATACAATGGCAAATGGTTTTTTTTCTGTACCAAAGGCAAAAAATGAACCTGTACTTTCGTATAGAGCAGGAAGTAATGAGAGGCAGGAAATAAGTGAGGCCATCAGGGCGGCTAAATCTGTTGAAATAGATATCCCTATGATCATTGATGGTCAGGAGGTAAGAACGAACAAGCGTATAAAAATATCACCACCGCACGAATTAAAACATACCCTTGGTTATTATCATCAGGGTGACGCATCGCATGTCAAAAATGCCATTGACGCAGCGTTAAAAGCAAGGGAAACATGGTCGGAAATGAACTGGCAGGATCGGGCCGCTATTTTTTTAAAGGCTGCCGATTTACTGGCGGGGCCATACCGTCCAAAAATAAATGCTGCCACCATGCTATGCCAGTCAAAAACAGTACATCAGGCTGAAATAGATGCCGCATGTGAGTTGATCGACTTTTTAAGATTCAATGTTGAATTCATGACCCGTATATACCAAATGCAGCCTGAATCAACAAGAGGCATTTGGAACAGAAGCGAATGGCGACCATTGGAAGGTTTTGTGTTTGCACTTACTCCCTTCAATTTCACTGCCATTGCCGGTAATTTACCAACTGCCCCGGCAATGATGGGAAACACGGTTGTTTGGAAACCATCAAAAACCCAAATTTATTCCGCAAGGGTGATTATGGAGGTGCTCCGTGAAGCCGGGCTCCCTGACGGGGTTATTAACTTAATGTTTGTTTCAGGCCCTGTGGCAGGAAAAGAAATTTTTTCACACCCGCAATTTACCGGGGTTCATTTTACAGGATCTACTGAAGTATTTCAAAACATTTGGAAAACCATTGGCGAAAATATTCATAACTACAAAACATACCCAAGAATTGTAGGTGAAACCGGCGGTAAAGACTATGTATTTATGCACCCGTCAGCCAATGCCAAACAAGTAGCTACGGCGCTTTCAAGAGGTGCTTTCGAATATCAGGGGCAAAAATGTTCTGCAGCTTCAAGGGCTTACATTCCGGAGAGCAAGTGGGAAGAGGTCAAAACATTCCTTGTTGAAGATATCAAATCGATCAAAATGGGTACCGTTGAAGATTATACAAACTTCATGAATGCAGTTATTGATGAAGCTTCTTTCGATAAGGTCAGCAGCTACATCGAAAAGGCAAAATCTGATGCGGATGCCGAAATCATTGCTGGTGGTAGTTTTGATAAATCAGAGGGGTATTTTATTGAACCGACCGTTATTCTTACATCGAATCCGAAATATGAAACAATGGAAGAAGAACTGTTTGGCCCTGTATTAACCATCTACATGTATAAGGATGAAAATTTGGAAGAAACGCTGGACTTGCTGGATAAAACCTCAATTTATGGATTAACGGGTGCAATATTTGCAAAAGAGCGAAGCACCATTGCATATTTAACAAAAAAGCTTGTAAATACTGCCGGTAATTTTTACATCAACGACAAACCTACAGGCTCCGTTGTAAACCAACAACCTTTTGGAGGTTCGAGAGGTTCCGGAACAAATGACAAAGCAGGTTCGATGGTTAATTTGCTACGATGGACTTCACCACGTTCCATCAAAGAAAATTTCAATCCTCCGGTTGATTACCGATATCCGTTTATGGAGGCTGATTAAAAAGAGGTATTTAACAGCCTCTTTTATTTATTTAAACATAAATCCTGCCTGAATGGCCCATAAACTGTTTTGATATGACTCATTTGGTAAATTAAATGGAATGTCGGTATAACTATATTTAACATTTAACGGCAGTGAGTTGCCGTTACCCAGTACATATTCCAGGCCACTTCTTACCTGAAAACCAAGTTCATATCCTACCTCATCGTTTCGTAAATTAGGTCTGTTAAAAATCCTGACAGTTTCTCCTGAGTCATTTATTTTCGTATAGGCCGATTTTACATTTAACAATTTGCCGATAACAAATCCCCCACCCAGAAAGGGTTTTACTCTCCCCTTCGGATAATTGTATGAAATCCCCGGAGTTAAATTCATGTAATGTAAATCAAATCTTACTGTATTATCTAACGCCTTAGCTCCTTTTTGTTGATACTCCAGAAACAAATCAAATAAAATGGCTTTATGTACCATTGGTAAACCGGCATGGAATCCAACTCCAAACGAAGGAACAACCATGGTAGCTGATTCACTGAACTCGGCATACCCTCCTGATACTGCTACAGTTGAGATCCCTCCGCCAATAAGCAAAGACTTTTTTAATTGAATTTTCTTGTTAACAACGGGTGAAGTATAATTTTCGGTTGACATACAATTATTATATTCGGTAACATACTTCGAGATGGATTTTTTTGTGAAATGCACATTGTCCACAGATAATTCTTTTTGACAGTCGGATGTCAATTTCCTAAGATCAATTTTGTATTCATTTGATTCCTTCATGTAAATTCGATCACCCAACTTTACGCGCTTCATTTCGTTCGTTAAAAGGTAAACATCATTGTACTTTTCAATAAAAAACAGTTCATCCAATGATTTATTCTTCCAGGTAAAAAACTTTAATGCACCGTCATTAATAAGTTGAACAAATGCATTTGAAGTAGCATCCTCAAAGGATACACTCCGAGCCAATAAATTTCTTGACAAAAATACCTGTTTACCAATTTTATATCCCTCGAGTTGATTGGGTGTATATTTTCCAATCTCACTATCGGGAGATGATTTAAACCGAATAAGTTTCGAGTTTTTCGCGTGACTTCTGTCATCAAGCAATCCGTAAATTGTATCTTGATTATTTTTTACAATATATCCTTCTTTGAAATTGGTCTGACCAATAACAAAAACACCTTGGAACATCAAAATGAATAAAAATGGTAGTTTCTTTCTCATGAGTTAGTTTTTTAGAGCAACAATCAGATCGAATATTTTGTTTGTGGGTTACTTTGTTGTTTTACATGGAAGGTATAAATTTTTTTATTGATATTTGGTGTCAGTTTAAAAAGCATATCGACTCTCATCAACGCACCAGGCAATTTTGATTTCAAATATTTTTTCCTGAATTTGTTCATTATTATCATGCAAAATTATCAAATTCATGCGTATTTTATCTAATCTTTATATTTTTGCGTCATAAATCGAACCTGTAAATCTCTAAATTAACAACTGATATTGTTGCAAATGAAAGAAAATGCTCTATGGCTAAAATTTATTTCAGGAGATAAAAAAGCCTTGAGCTATATTTTTAAAATGTATTACAAGGAACTTTATAACTATGGCCTGAAATTTACCAATGATGCAGATTTCACCATGGATTCAATACAGGATCTTTTTTTGAAATTATGGAATAACCGAAACCATCTCGAAAATGTTTCTGATTTTAAACCTTACCTTTTTAAATCATTACGAAACAAAATTATTGACAACCTGAAACTCATTCCAAAATATGATTCATTGAATGAAAACCAGGATCAGGACTTATTTATTGATTTTTCCCATGAAGAATTCATTATCTCCAGGCAACTCACCAAAGAAAAAAAGGAAAAACTCCTCCAGGCATTGAATAAATTATCACCGCGGCAACGAGAAGCCGTGTATTTAAGGTTTTTTGAAGAACTCGATTTTGAAACCATTGCAACCATCATGAAAACCAATGTGCAATCTGTAAGAAACACCT